>JBFEYF010000207.1:0-3703 GCA_041562295.1 Sulfurimonadaceae bacterium | reverse complement strand
GGTGGCGACCCCTAAAGGATTTGAACCTCTGTTACTAACTGGAAAAGTTAGTGTCCTTGGCCACTAGACGAAAGGGTCAAGTTAACAGTTTATATATCTTTTTATGGTGGGCACTACTGGACTCGAACCAGTGACATCTACCTTGTAAGGGTAGCGCTCTACCAACTGAGCTAAGCGCCCAAATCATAGATTTGGTCTAAAACACAAAATGGCGCGGTGGACGGGACTCGAACCCGCGACCCCCTGCGTGACAGGCAGGTATTCTAACCAGCTGAACTACCACCGCAGCCTAAATATAACATGGTGTCCCATGATGGACTCGAACCATCGACATCCTCATTAAAAGTGAGATGCTCTACCAACTGAGCTAATGAGACGCATTTTGTGAGGCGAAATTATACTTCACAAACCCTCTTTTGTCAAGAGCTTTTGCGCAATTTATCTTTTTTAGATCAAAAGAGTTCATGGATCACTTTTATTTGCCGTTGTAAACAGCTCTTCCAGCTATAAGTAAAAGCTATATCAATAAAATATCGGCTTTCGCTTGCTATATATGTATAAGATCTCGGCAGCTCTTTACTGCTTAAAAAAAGATACTCTTGTCGCTTAAGATCAACTCTTTGACCGCATGATAAGCCGCCTGCATCTGTATATAATTTCTGTCCCCTTCAAGATGCAGCCGAAGAGCTTCATGTTTCGAATCGGTACAGATACTCAGATAAACCGTCCCTACAGGTTTTTCCTCACTGCCTCCAGTCGGTCCCGCAACACCGCTGACCGAAAGTGCGAAATCGGCATCGGCGACCTCCTTGGCCCCTCTGCTCATAGCCAGTACCGTCTCTTTGCTTACCGCACCGTGCTCGATCATGATCTCTTTTTCAACGCCAAGCCACACCTCTTTTTTCTCATTGGAGTAGGTGACGATCGCCCCGTCAAAGATATTGGACGATCCGCTCTCTTTGGTAAAGAGTGTCGCTATCAGACCGCCGGTGCAGCTCTCCGCTGTCGTCACCTTTTTCCCATGTTCCTGCAGGCGCTCGATAATATAGGTGAAGATATTACCGGTCGCGATCACCTTTTGGGGCAGCAGGGATTTGGCAGCCGTGATAAACCCCGCGAGCTCGCCATATTTGGTCGAACTGATATGTACCGTCTCCCAGCCGTCGATAAGCGGGTTACTTTTTATCGAGACATCATACGATTCTGCGATAGGCAAAAGCAGCAGCTTGGGGTCATCCCCGCTCTCTTCAAAAATATGCAGTGTGAGAGTGTGTTCTTGCTCCTTAAAAAGAAACTGCGGCAGCTTCTTGGTCGCTTCGACAAGCATTACATTGATCTGTGTCTGTTCATAGTTGATCAGGTAGGAGTTTTCGGCAAACACCTCCGTTTGGGAGGGCAAAAGCATACCCTCTTTGACGATCTGGTTATCTTCCAAAAGGGTCGAAAGCAGTTTTCCTGCGACACTGAATGTCGATTTTGAACAGATCAGTACCAACTTCGATGGGTCGCGCATCTGGTTTTGCAGCGACAAAAAAAGGTCTTTATCGTTTTCGTCAAAAAAAAGTATCTGATCGATCGTGCCGATAGCTGCTTTTACCGAACGCTGCGCATACGCGTAAAGCATCTCGTTATGTCGAAACTGGGAGCCGATATAGATCACATTGTGCTTCATCGCACTACCTTTATTACTTTAAAAAGCTTATTTTAAACGCCTATTAGATATAATCGCATCATTTTAGATGAGTCTACTTTGGCCGTTCCTACAGATCGGCAAAAGCGTCTCAAGCTTGAAACCTCAAGGAGCCTAGCCCACAATGGACTACAAAGATACGCTACTTTTACCAAACACACCGTTTGCAATGCGTGGTAACCTCGTGCAAAACGAACCGATCCGCTACCAAAAATGGTTTGATGAAGATGTCTACCAGAAGATGATCGATAACCGTAAAGATGCCGAGATGTTTACCCTGCATGACGGACCGCCGTATGCCAACGGACACACCCATATCGGGCATGCACTCAATAAGACACTTAAAGATATCATCGTCAAGATGCACTACTTCAACGGCAAAGCGGTACGTTTTACGCCGGGCTGGGACTGTCACGGTCTGCCGATCGAACAGCAGGTCGAGAAAAAAGTGGGCGGCAAGCAGAAGAAAGAGGCGATGAGCGCCAAAGAGATCCGTACACTGTGCCGCGATCATGCAAGCAGCTTTGTCGAGATTCAAAAAGAGGAGTTCAAAGCACTGGGTATCACGGCTGACTGGAAAGCTCCCTACCTGACTATGGACTATAAATTCGAGGCCAACATCTACCGCACGCTTTGTGACGTGGCGAAAAAAGGTCTGCTGATCGAGCGCAGTAAACCGGTCTACTGGTCATGGGCAGAGCGTACGGCACTGGCCGAAGCGGAAGTGGAGTATGAGGATAAAGAGTCCCACTCCATCTATGTCGCTTTCGAACTCTCCGAAGAGGCTAAGATCCGTACCTCTATCGAAGGAGACGCAGCACTGGTTATCTGGACGACAACACCGTGGACCCTGCCTGCCAATACCGGTATCTCGCTTAACCCTGACGAGAAGTATGTACGCACATCTGACGGATATATCGTAGCCGAAAAGCTTTACGGCCAGATGAAAGAGCAGGAGGTCGTAGCCGGTGAGGTGGTTCAGACCTTTGACGCCAAGCAGTTTGAAAACCTTCATGCCGTCAACCCGCTTAACGGCCGCAGAAGCCATATCGTACTGGGTGAGCATGTCCTTATGGATAACGGTACCGGTTGTGTCCATACGGCACCGGGTCACGGTGAAGATGACTACCGCGTCGGACTCGTTTATAACCTGGACGTCATCATGCCTGTTGATGAGACAGGGTGTTATGACGAGACGGTCGTGCGTGAAAAGCTTCTGCCAAACTCCGAGGAGTTTGTAGGGCTTCATATCTTTAAAGCCAACGAGCCGATCATCGAACTGCTGGGTGAGAGCCTGCTTAAAGTAACGAAGTTCACGCACTCCTACCCGCACTGCTGGCGTTCGCACACCCCTCTGATTTTCCGTGCGACCAAGCAGTGGTTTATCGCCGTGGATCAAAAGCCCGAAGACGAAAACCGCACACTGCGGGAGATCGCGCTTGATGAGATCAAAAAGACCGACTTTATCCCGGAGTGGGGACGCAACCGTATCAATGCAATGGTCGAGAACCGTCCGGACTGGTGTATCTCCCGTCAGCGTGACTGGGGTGTGCCGATCGCATTTTTCCGTGTCAAGGCGACAGGTGAGATCATCACCGAGGAGAAGGTACTGAACTTTATCGCGATGATCATCGAACAGCAGGGCTCTGATGCCTGGTATGAGCTGGATATCGCCCAGATGCTCTACCCGGGTTCAGGCTATAAGCCGGAAGAGCTTGAAAAGGTGACCGATATCCTGGATGTCTGGTTTGACTCGGGATCTACCTGGAATGCGGTCCTTAAAAGCCGTAACTATGATGCGGGTAACTACCAGGCCGACCTCTATTTAGAGGGAAGCGACCAGCACCGCGGATGGTTCCAGTCTTCACTCTTTCTAAGTACGGCGGTTAACAGCCTGGCTCCGTATAAGAAGGTCTTGACACACGGATTCACCGTCGACAGCAAGGGTGAGAAGATGAGTAAGTCCAAGGGTAACGTCGTTGCCCCGGATGCCGTTTTGAAACAGTACGGTTC
>JBFEYF010000206.1:0-3717 GCA_041562295.1 Sulfurimonadaceae bacterium | reverse complement strand
GGCTTTACCCAAAAGGCGCGTATCGAATTTGCCAAAGGGGGCGGGAAAATCAATGTAGACGGCATCGACAACTCGGCAGGCGTCAATATCTCCGACCATGAAGTCAACCTCAAGATCATTCTTAACTCGATTTGGCATAAGGGGCATATCAATGAAGAGGAGAAGAACTCGATCCTCAAAAAGCTGGATGAGAAGGTTGTCAACCTGGTTCTTTGGAACAACTACCTGCAGGCGTTAAGCCTATCCAAGGATGAGCTGCTTTCCAAAACCTACCTGGGTGATTTTATACGGATCATGACCCTTTTGGAAAAGAACATCTCCAGTTTCAACCGCAAAGATTTCCACATACCCAAAGATGAAAATATCCACTCGATCCTGACTAAGGAGAAAACACTGGTACGGCCGGTTCTGGCGTCACTGCTCTCCTACTCCAAGATCTTTATCAAAAGCAAGCTTTTGAAATCCCATTTTATCGATGAGCCCTATGCCCAAAGCTACCTCTATAAATATTTTCCGAAATCTTTTACGACGGCCTATAAGACAGAGATCGATGAGCACCCCCTCAAACGTGAGATCATCGCTACGATGATCGCGGACTTTATCATCAACAACCAGGGGATCCTCTTTTTAAGTGATTATGAGGCTTTAAAAGATGAGAAGTTTATCATCAAGATCCAATCCTACCTCATCAACAACCAGCTCTTCGGTGCCAACAACATCCGCTATGAACTGCACCGTATGGACAACCAGCTGGATGTGAAAAAGCAGTACCCGATGCTTTTTGAGATCGAAAAAGCGCTTACCTTCAGCAGCACCTGGATGGTACGCTACCTTGGGGATTACAAGATCGACGCCAACTATATCCTCGATTTCAAAGATACGATCTTTGCGCTGTTAAACAGGGAGTACCTCAAAAAAGTACCCAAACTGACACCCAATGACGATATCAACAACTTTATGGCCATTTTGCACTACCTTCGTTTTTCTATCGCCGTCATTACAATCAAAGAGGATACCCACGGCCGTTTCGAAGAGGTGGCGGAACTTTTCTATGTCATCATCGACAAACTCAAGATCATGCAGCTTTTTGAGTCACTGGACCAGTTGGAACTTAACGACCCGGATCTGAGAAAAGAGCGCCGTCAGCTGCGTCAGATCATCGAGCTGGTCATCATAAAGATCACTGATAAGATCCAAAACTTCCGCAGAAAAAACGAGTTGCCCAAGGATGCGTTTGAAAACTTCCTGATCAACGGCGGAGAGAGTATCAAGGATGCCCAGGCTGAAGTGACCAGCCTCTTTAAAAGTGATAATCCGAAACTGAGCAAGATCTCCATTACGATCCACGCCCTGCTCTTTTCGGCGCTATAGTCTATCAATACGGCAGCGTGCGCTAACGCTAAGTTCGCTTCGTCAGCGGGGCCGCGCGGCTAGCCGCTTTTTATATTCACTAATCTTTTCTTTGCAGTAACGCTTCCTACACTGCGGTCTTGACACAGTTGCGTCCGCTCGATTTCGCCTCATACAACGCTTTGTCGGCACGTTTGACCAGACCCGAAGGCGTCTCTCTGCCGTTATAGAGTGCGACACCCGCGGATATCGTGAGTCGGCCCACCTTCTCAAAATCATAGTTCTCCACGGCCGTACGGATCTTCTCAGCCAGGATAACCGCATGTTCGATTCCCGTAGAAGGGAGAATGATACAAAACTCTTCACCGCCCCACCGTGCGACCAGGTCGATCTGCCGGACATGCTCTTTAAAGATCCGGGCCAGGTCTTTGAGCACACGGTCTCCCGCATCATGTCCGTAAAGGTCATTGACCTTTTTAAAGAAATCGATATCCAAAAAGAGTATCGCTATAGGTGTATCCAGCTGAACCGCCAGATGGATCTGTTCATGCAAAACCAGATCGAACTGTGCCCTGTTGGCCAATCCTGTCAGGGCATCTTTACTGGCCGCATCCTGCAGGCTTTTGACCATATTGAAGTGGTCGGTAACATCGTCAAAGAGGATCAGGTAGGTTTGAGAGTTCTCACTGATACGTTTGATATAGGGTTTAAAGATATAGGTTTTGCCTTCGATATCAAACTTGACGCGGCACCGTTTTTCCCCCTGATGGCGCAGAAGATAGCTCACCCAGTTATCTCCCTTCATCTCTTTTTGCAAAAACTTCTCGTGACTATCTTGTTGGAACAGGGCACCCACATCACCGTACTTTTTCAAAAAATCTTCCAGGTTTTTAAGGGAGAAAAAGTCTAAAAAGGTGCGGTTGGCATAGATAATAGCACCCTTTTTCATTACCAAAATCAGGCTCAACTCATTGTCAAGCATCCCCTGAAAGAGCTGCTTGGTCTCACCGATCTCCTGGGTCCGTTCCCGGACACGCTCTTCCAGGGTGATATTGAGCTTTTCCACCTCTTTGGAACGCTTATAAAGGTAGTAGTAAAAGATGGACAGGACCAACGCGATCACCAATATGACCGTTTTTCTCTGCGTTAAAAGTTTCTCCTGCCGCTTTGTACTCTCTATCAAATGCATCAGATCCAATGATACATGCAGTCCCCCGCGTACATCCCCCTCTTTATATCCCTGCAGAGCGTGACAGGCCAGACACGATTTTTCCGTTTTCAATGCGCCCATATAATCAAGACGTCTCTTTTGCATATCAAAACGGTAATAACTTTTGACCTGATGTTTCTCTATATACCGTAAAGCTTCCGCTTCAAAGGGGTCTGCTTTGTTACCGGGGTTCAGAGGGTTCAGGCTTGTCAATCTATACTGATACTCTTTGATATCATTCATCTCCGAAAGCTGCCGCGTCATCCATGCCGGGTTGACTTTGATCAGCGTCAGATTCTCATCCACTTTCAGGGTATTGTTTTTCAGGTAGGGGTTGGGTTGCTCCCCGTGAAGGGGTTTGATGTAGATACCGCCGTGCAGGGCATTCCATTTTCTCATATTGATGATATTTTGAAAATGCATTTTTGCCTGACTCAGGACGTTGTGACGCTCTTCGGCGATCTGCTCCTGGGCAGCTTTAGTCAGGATATCAAATGTGACGACAATCAAACCGATAATAAATAACGAAAAAACTATCAGTTTTTTTGCCGTCATCCCATACCCCTAATCCCGGTTATCGATGACGTTCTCTAAATGGACGATCTTCTGTTTGAGCCGGATGATATAAAATCCCAACGCCGTGTTCAGCACCAGCAGCGATACAAAACCGATCATACATACTTCCATGGTTACGACTCCTGATACTTTTCTAATCTTGTTCTATATCGGGTAATATCAAAATCCTTAAAACGCGATACTCCGCTGTCGATCGCGGCTTGCGCCACAGCCGCGGAGACTTCGACGATCAGCCGTCTGTCAAAAGGCTTGGGTATGACATAGTCTCGCCCGAAAACGAGTTTCGTTCCGTAGATCTCATTGATATATTCAGGCACCTCTTCCTTGGCCAGTGCCGCCAAAGCCATGGCGGCAGCCCCCTTCATCTGCTCATTGATCTTTCTGGCTTTGACATCAATGGCACCTCTGAAGATAAAAGGGAAACCGAGGACGTTATTGACCTGATTGGGAAAGTCCGATCGTCCCGTTGCATGGATCACATCGTCTCTGAGTTCGCTTACGATCTCCGGGTAGATCTCGGGAACCGGGTTGGCCAGAGTAAACAAGATGGGGTTGGGGGCCATATCCAGAACGTTTTGGGC
>JBFEYF010000205.1:0-3746 GCA_041562295.1 Sulfurimonadaceae bacterium | reverse complement strand
GTGGGTGTCAACTATGAGGTTCTAAGCGGTACAGATGGAACGGGAACAGCCACTGCATTTAGTACGCCGTTGGCTACAGGTCATAAGTTCAACGGGTGGGCCGATATCTTTTTAAATACACCGGCAAACGGTTTGGTCGATACCAATGGGCGTTTTGTCTATAAAACCAAAGAAGCCGGTAAGTTTGTGGCATGCTATCATATGTTTGCCGCGGATATCGGAGGTGCTGACTACGGTACGGAACTTGACATCCTTTATACCAATAAAATCGCTTCGGTTAAAGGACTCTCCTATTTGGTCAAATATGCAGATTATGCAGCGGATACCAACGGTGTCGATACGACAAAAATGTGGGCAAGCCTAGATTATAAATTCGATGCCAAATAAGAAATCTCTCTCCGGGCTTGGCCCGGAATACTTTTAAAAATCTTATCAATCAATTAAGAAAAACTTCTTTTAAACTAACTACAAACTACTTTGGATAGAATACGCGTAATTTAAAGAGTAAGGTTATATCGTGCTAATAGACAGTTTTGATCGCGTTGTGGATTATCTTCGTATTTCGGTAACGGAGCGCTGTAATTTTCGATGTCAATACTGTATGCCGGAAAAACCTTTTTCCTGGGTGCCAAAAGAGCACCTTCTCTCCTTTGAAGAGATGTTTTTATTTGTCAAAGTCGCGATCGATGAAGGGGTGAAAAAGATCCGTATTACCGGTGGTGAACCGCTTTTGCGTGAAGACCTGGACCGTTTTATCAAGATGATCTGCGACTATAAACCCGATATCGACCTGGCGATGACGACCAATGCCTTTTTGCTTAAAGGTGCCGCTCAAAAGCTCAAAGATGCGGGACTGAAACGTATCAATGTCTCCATCGATTCACTCAAGCCTGACGTGGCACAGATTATTGCCAAAAAAGATGTCCTCACCGAGGTCCTTGAAGGGGTTGAAGAGGCTTTGAAGGTCGGCTTGAAAGTCAAGGTCAACATGGTCCCGATGAAGGGCCTCAACGAAGGCGAGATCCTGGATGTTTTTGACTACTGCAAAGCACGCGGTATGAGTGTGCGTTTTATCGAGTATATGGAAAATGCCCATGCCGAAGTCGATATCAAGGGGATGAAAAGTGACGAACTGCTCTCCATTATCAAAGAGCGCTACAGCTTCACCGATGAGGGGTTTGAATCGACATCGCCTTCGCATAACTACCGCTTGCCTGACGGTTACAGATTTGGTATCATAGAGCCCTATAAAGATGATTTTTGTGCCAAGTGTAACCGTATCCGCCTGACAGCGGAAGGGCATCTGATCCCCTGTCTTTATTTCGATGAAGCGATGAGTATCAAAGAGTCCGTCAAACGTGGAGATATCAAAGGTGCGGCAGCCGTCTTAAAAGAGGTTGTCCGTACGAAGCCGGAAAAGAACCGTTGGAGTGAAGATGACCAAAACGAAGTCTCGACCCGTGCTTTTTATGAAACCGGAGGCTAAAGCGTGCTGAAAGAGCTCTTCTTGCCACATTATCATTTCGAAGCACATGAGACGCTGATAGCCTTCCGCTATAAGATGCTTAAGATCATGACCGTAGTCCTGGCCCTCTTTACTTTGGTCTTTGGGCTGTTGGATATAGCGGGACTGCATCAGATGGGACTCTTTATGCGCTATACAGAGTTCGGGATGAGCGGTTTGGCTGTGGGTGCGTATATACTGCTGAGCCGTTATAAAAAAGCCTATTTCCCGGTCCTGTACTTTTTGATGGCAGTTACCTTTGCTTTTTTTACGGTAACACTTTTTACTGTGCCTGAAGACAGCTTCCGAGCCGTATGGTTTCTTGTCCTTATTATCGGGGTATTCGTACTTCACAGCATTGTAGCCGGTCTCGTCATCGCGTCGGTCTCGCTGGGCATGATCCTGGCTGGCAGCCATATGTTTGAGCTTCAGATGAATCAGATGAGCCTGACTACAATGAGCGGGAGTTTTATCATCATTACGATAACACTCTTTTTTTATACCCGGCGTATCAACGAGTATGAAGAGCAGCTTCTGGAGAAGAACAGGATTTTGGACCGTCTGGCTACCCACGATGCGCTCACCGGTGTGATGAACCGACGTCTCTTTTTAAACATCGCCAACAAATATTTTCATAAAGCGCTTCGGGAAAAGCAACATCTTTACTTTTTGATGATGGATATCGACTGGTTTAAAAAGATCAATGATACCTACGGGCACAAGATCGGGGATGATGTGCTGATCACCTATACCGGTCTTATCGCTTCGATCTTGCGTAAAAATGACCTTTTCGGACGTTTGGGCGGTGAAGAGTTCGGTATCGCGATTATGGAAGAGAGTATGGAGCATGCCAAGATGGCGGCCGAAAAGATCCGTAATGAAGTCGCAAAACACCGTTTCCCTGTCGATGACACAGAGCTCTCAATAACGGTCAGTATCGGTATCGCTACCTCAGACACGCATAAAAGTTTGGAAGAGACGATGCATTTTGCCGATAAAGCGATGTATGACGCCAAAGCATCCGGTCGAAACTGTATCAAAACAGAAGCTGACGTATGATCTATTTAGTAGAAGAGTTCTTTTCTATCCAGGGGGAGGGAAGACACCTGGGAACGCCTTCCCTATTTTTGCGTTTCGGCGGCTGCAATATGCGCTGCGAAGGGTTCGGTACCCGTGTTGCAACACCGGACGGAGGAGAGGTCATAGGGTGTGATACCGCCTATGCCGTCTTTAAAAAAGCATTCGGTTCCGCATGGAAAAAGATCTCTGCTGTCGAGGAACTGCTTGAGGTTGTTGAGAAGTACGCGTTGCCCTACAAAGCGGATATCGTCTTAACAGGCGGTGAACCGCTTTTGTATGCCAACGACTCTATACTGGCACAGTTTTTAAAATGTGTCATTGAAAGAGGCCATCGGGTCACTTTTGAGACCAACGGTGCGATGGATGTCGATTTTGAACGCTTTCCGATCTATAAAGCCTGTACCTTCGCACTTTCGGTCAAGCTGGAAAACTCGGGTGAACCCGCTTCGGTACGCTTAAATTTTCCTGCGCTTAAAAAGATAATCAGCCAAAGTCATGATGCCTTTTACAAGTTTACGGTACCTTCAGATCATCTGGAGGGTATCGCCGCCGAGATCAAAGAGATCATTGCCGCGACAGAGCCTATCGATACCTACTGTATGCCGCTGTCCGATTCCAAGAAGAGTCTGGAACGTGCATGCGAGCAGGTGATCGAATTTTGTAAGCAAAACGGCTATAAATATAGCGACAGACTCCATATACGTATATGGGACGAGATACAGGGAGTATAGATGATCATACGCAAACTATTTAAATTTGAAAATGCCCATATTGTCCGCGGCTGCTCTTCAACGCGCTGCCGTGCCTCCATCCACGGCCACTCCTACAAGGTCGAGATCCTGATGGAGTCCAACTTTTTAGACAACGGCCAGATGGTTTATGATTTCGGCCTGACCAAGCAATCGATAAAAGAGCTGATCGACAGTTTTGACCATGCGGTATCGATCTGGGATCAAGATGATGCCGAATATATCGAAGATATTAAAAAACACAGCGACCGCTGGCTGCAGCTACCGGTGAGCCCCAGTGCCGAGCAGATGAGCCGGGTCATCTTCGTGATGGTCGACAGACTGTTGGAGCAGACGAAAAAGATCAACGGCGAAAAAGAGGTTAAACTGCACAGCGTCATCGTCCATGAGACCGATACCGGTTATGCACAGGG
>JBFEYF010000204.1:0-3829 GCA_041562295.1 Sulfurimonadaceae bacterium | reverse complement strand
GCCGTCGCCGTCGTCAGTTTATCGATGTCGATGATACGGCGCATCAGGTTACCGCCTGAGTAGACTTCAAGTACACCGTTGGTTCCGGTCCAGTTTTGGATACCGCGTCCGATCTTGTTTTGTGTCTCCTGGGTACAGGCTGTAAAGAGGGCTGTAACAGCTGCCAGGCTTAAAAAGAGGGCTATTTTTTTCATGCTCACTCCTAATTTTTTGCGCCATTATAGCATTTGGAGTTTAAAGGGGTCTAAGCACTTTTTTGATCTCTTTGGGGATATGGGCAAAAGGAAGCTCGATCGGCTCCTTTTTGCCATCTACCATCACCGTACACTGTACGGTCATCTTCTCCTGGTTAAAAGAGATCACTTTATAGTGACGCTCCTTTTCCGAAAAGGTGATGTTCTGCTTGCCAAACTGCAGTGTCGGTTTTTTCTTAGCCATTAAGGACGATCTGCCGTGTCAATTGGTCAAGCACTTTGGCCGCTTTATCCAGTTCGATCTGGCAGGTACCGGCATTGGCGTGACCCCCGCCGTTATAGTCAAACATCAGCTCCCCGATATTGGTCTTGCTCGTACGGTTTAAAATCGAGTTGCCCACGGCAAAGACGATATTCTGTTTTTGAAATCCCCACAGCACGTGGATTGAAATATTGCAATCGGGAAAGAGCGCATAGATCATAAAACGGTTACCCGCAAAAATCGTCTCTTCATGACGCAGGTCCAAAACTACGAGATTCTTATGTACTGTCGAGCAGCGTTTGATCTGGTCGACAAAACGCTCTTTATGGTCATGGTAAAGATCGGTCCGTTCTTTGACATCAGCCAGCTGCATCACCTGCTCAATCGGGTGGTCTTTACAGTAATCGATCAGATCCATCATCAACTGGTAGTTGGAGATGCGAAACTCTCTAAAGCGCCCTAGCCCCGTACGGGCATCCATGATAAACGACAGAAGGTCCCAATCTTTGGGATTGAGTATATCCTCTTTGCTAAACTGTGCAGAATCCGCTTTGTCGACCGCTTCCATCATCTCGTTAAAACGCTCGGGAAAACGATCGGCTGCGCCGTAATGGTCATAGACCACACGGGCTGCGGAAGGGGCATCGGGGATAATGATATGGTTCTCTTTTTTGACATTGCGAATCGTTTCGCTCAGGTGGTGGTCGAAAGCCAGGTAACACCCTTCGACATAGGGAAGGTTTGTCGTGATATCATTTTCGGTGATCGCTATCTTGCCGTCTTGCATATCTTTGGGGTGGACAAAAAGGATCTCATCCACCATATCCAGCTCTTTTAAAAGGACGGCACACACCAGACCGTCCATATCACTGCGCGTCACCAATCGGTATTTTTTAGACATAACACTCTCCCTTTTTTAGACTAAGACTATTATGGTCCATATTAACTGTCAGAAGGCTTAATAAGAAATTTTTATAACTTTTCGTTATAGTGCAGTTCCAGCCCCTTGCTTCCCATGACAAAGCCGGAGACGTTGAGTTTGCCTTCGTGAATCTCTTTATGGTGCTGTTTACATAAAGGTACCAGATTATACTGATGGTCTTTATGAAAGTGCCCGATATACCCCCGCTTATCCGCCGTCGACTGGTGGTTAATATGGTGCACATCTTCGGCCGGGTTACCGCAGATGACACAGCGGGTGATGTAGAGGTTGTTGTTGTATTTGGATTTGCGTTTTTTGACCAACAGTTCCAGTTCGTCATATTCGTTGGAAAGACGCTTTCGGATCGTATTGGCCTCGGAGAGAAATTCGCTGTCCATATGAAGCGAGCGGGCAAACTCCAATCCGTAGATAGAACTGCCGCTTCCTGCCTGCAGCTTACGGTTAAAGAGCAGTTTATCCTGCTCTTCGTCGTAATTGACCTCCAGGTGCAGGTTGACCACATTTTCCAGGGTCTGGATCTCCGGCATATCGGCCAGCTGATGCAGGTGGGTTGCAAAGATAAAGAGCGATTTGATCTTGGCCAGTTTCAAAATCGCACTGGCTACGATAGCGACTCCCGAAAGTGTCTCCGTACCGTGGGAGATCTCATCACCCAGTACCAGCGAACGCGCGGTAGCACGGTTAAAGATATTTTTGAGTTCCAGCATCTCCACGGCAAACGTCGAAAGCCCCTTGGCCAGGTTATCCTTGGAGACGATACGGGTAAAGATCCCGTCAAAAAGTGAGAACTTCATCGAGGATGCCGGGACATAAAATCCCGCCTGTGCCAAGAGTACGACAAGCCCCACACTCTTCATCAGGGAAGATTTCCCCGAAGAGTTGATGCCATAAAGCAGTACCCCGTTGATAGGACGCCCTTCGTTGACACTCATCATCACCGTATCGGGGTACGGCAGGTCCAGATGGTCCTTGCGTCCCATGATGACATCGTTGGGTACGAAGATCCCCTGCCGCTCCTGCCGCTCGATCAGCGGGTGACGCAGCTCCGTCAGCTGCAGGAAGTTTTCATCATCTTCGGTCTCGATGATCTGCGGGCGGCAGTAGTTAAAATCCTCATGCAGCTTGGCGTTGGTCGTGGCCACATCGATATCGGCGATAAAATGGATCATCCGCTCCAAAAGCAGAGTATATTTTCGGTCAAACTTCTGCTGTACCTCTTTAAAACGTTCTTTGACCAGCGATACGATACGCATCTGGTTGGTCATGATCTCATCGGAGAGCGATTCGATAAGCGGCGAGGTGATCTTAACCGAGTTGGTCAGACGCTTATAGTGAAACGAAGCCAGCTCATACTCTGTGCCGTCCAGCTCCACGCAGCTTTGCAAAACCGCTTTTTCGATCTGGGCAAAACGGTTTTTGGTCAGGCTCAGATGATGCCCCTCTTTTTCCAAAAAGCCGATCGTGACATAGTTGGACTCGGGACGTCCGCCGTTATCGATCGCCACATCTTCGATATGACGGGCGATCTTTTCGATCTTGTTATAGGCCTGACGGTTGGTGTCTACCAGCCCGTCCAGCTCACTGTCGATCCCCGCATAAAAGAAGTTCTCATCGATCGTAGCGAAGGTATATTTGGCACTGATGGAGAGGTTGAAACTAAGCTCTATCTCACGGATAAACGCCTGGATCTCCTTCTCGCCGAAGGTCAGCTTGGCGATCTTATGGGCTTTGATATAGCTGCTTAGATCCATCATCGACTGCAGCGAACTGTGCAGGTAGTTGATCTCAAACGGGTGCAGGCGTCCCAGACGCATACGGCGCAGGATCCGTTCGATATCATAGATGTTTCTTAAGTGCGTATTGACCGTCTGGACATGACGCATCAGCTTGTCCGAAAGATCAAAACGCCGGGTCAGCTCTTTTTCGTTTTTGATAGGGTTGAGCAGACGCTCTTTTAGGAGACGCTTCCCGATCGCCGTGGCACTTTTGTCGATCAGCTTCAGTACCGTCGGCTCGTTTTTATCGTGGGAGATGATCCCCAGCTGTTCGAGTGCCGAGTTACCCAGATAGACGAAGTGGGTATTGGAAAGGATCGTCGGCATCGAAAGTTTCTGGACGATCTTGGAGTCGTGCTCGATAATAAAGTGGATCAAAATCGCCAAAGACTCCGAAGTCAGCGGCAGCCTCTCCAGATCCAGGTGCTCAACAGAGGAGAGCAGCGACTGGATCTGGTAGACCTCGGTAAAGAGCTGGTTTTGATAGTTGATCGAGGGCAGCTCATGGTTGACACTGTAGTGGAAATGCTCTTCGATCTCCAGGTAGTGCAGTACCTCTTTTTGGTTTTGCACCGTCTCGCTGAAGGTCAGGACCACTTCCGTCGTATGATAGGTCTGCAGCAGACCAAACACCTCATCCAAAGCAAAAGAGCTG
>JBFEYF010000203.1:0-3852 GCA_041562295.1 Sulfurimonadaceae bacterium | reverse complement strand
TATAACCTTATAGGTTTTACCCGCTACGAAGGGCTGAGAAAAGTCCTGCATGACAATGTGCAAAAACTTGAAAAAGAGCTCTCCGGCACGACGGCACTCGTCAAAGAGCGGGTCAAGAAGAGAAAAACCCTGGTCAAACGCATCGGCATGGGTATACTGCTCTTTACGGCACTGATCATGCTGCTTTTTATCGCGACGCTCTTTAGAAAACTGCATATCACCTTCAACCAGTTTATCAACTTCTTCAAAAGCTCCAAAAAAGGGTACGAGAAGATCGATCCGGAGAAGGTCGACTATATCGAGTTTAAAAAACTGGCACACTTTGCCAATGAGATGATCGACGCACGAAGTACCGCGGAAAACCATCTTAAAGAGGCTCACAGCAAACTCAAAGATCTCAATCTCAGTCTCGAAGATCGGGTCAAAAAAGGGATAGCCGAGATCGTAGAGCTGAACAACGAGATCGAAGATACCCAAAAAGAGTTGATTTTGACCATGGGTAGTATCGGGGAAAACCGTTCCAAAGAGACAGGAAACCACGTTAAACGGGTAGCCGAATACAGCAAAGTACTCGCCCTTGCCTACGGCATGAGCGAAGTAGAGGCTGAAACCCTCAAGATCGTCTCACCGATGCATGATATCGGAAAGATCGCCATCAAAGACAAGATACTCAATAAACCCGGTACCTATGAAGCGGAGGAGTATGAGCAGATGAAAAAGCATGCCGAAATCGGTTACGAGATGCTCAAATACTCCAACCGTCCGCTTCTTAAAGCCGCCGCAACCGTCGCCCACGAGCACCACGAGAACTGGGACGGCAGCGGATATCCCAGGGGACTTAAAGGGGAAGAGATCCATATCTACGGCCGTATCGTAGCTATTGCCGATGTTTTTGACGCGCTGTGCAGTACCAGAGTCTATAAAAAGGCGTGGGATGATAAAAAGATATTCGGATTGTTGATGGAAGAGCGGGGCAAGAAATTTGATCCCGCACTGGTCGATCTCTTTTTTGAACATTATGATGAGATCGACAAGATTCGAAAGACCTTCACAGACAGCTGATAAGGCCTCTAGAAGTTCTAAAAAGGTGCAGGAAGGGTAACCCCTTAGGAGGGGTTATTTGTTGGCACGTCCGGCGCGTTTACGCTCGTTTTCTGTAAGCAGACGTTTACGGATACGGATACTCTCCGGTGTTACTTCAAGAAGCTCATCATCTTCGATCCACTCAAGCGCTTTTTCCAGGTTCATATCGCGTGGCGGAACCAGCTTGATCGCTTCGTCGGCACCGCTTGAACGGACGTTTGACTGCTGCTTTCCTTTGATAGGGTTGACAGAGAGGTCATTGCTGCGTGAATGCTCACCCAGGATCATACCCTCGTAAACTTTTGTCTGAGGCCCTACGAAAAGCGCTCCACGGTCCTGAAGGTTAAACAGGGAGTAGGCCATAGCCTCACCCGACTCCGTAGAGATCAGTGCACCGTACTGGCGGCTTTCAACCGAACCGCTGTAAGGACGGAACTCGATGAATGAGTGGTTCATAACACCCTCACCCTTGGTATCTGTAAGGAACTGCCCTCTAAAACCGATCAGACCACGTGCAGGGATCTCAAACTCGATACGCTGGTACCCTTCACCCATAGGAAGCATAGAAGTCATCTCAGCCTTACGCTTACCCAAACGCTCGATAACGGTACCGCCGAACTCTTCAGGCACGTCGATAACCAGGTGCTCAAACGGTTCACATTTAACACCCTCGATATCTTTTACGATAACCTCGGGACGGGAGATACCGAACTCGAAACCTTCACGACGCATATTCTCTGCAAGAACCGTGATCTGAAGCTCACCACGACCGGATACTTTGAACTTACCTTCACCGACCGTTTCGTAACGCATCGCAACGTTGGTCTGCATCTCAGACTCGAGACGGTCTTTGATCTTGTTCGATGTTACGTGTTTACCTTCCTGACCCGCCAAAGGCGAGTCATTAACCGAGAATACAACCGTCAGTGTCGGCTCTTCGATATGCATCGGATCCAATGGCATAGGGTTAGAAGGATCACATACCGTATCACCTACGTCGACAGTCTCCATACCGGCAATCGCTACGATATCACCCGCTTCCGCAGAGTCGATCTCCATACGGTTAAGGCCGTGGAAACCGATCAGCTTGGATACTTTTCCTTTAACCATCTCACCGTCGGCTTTGGCAAGCATCACGTTGTCACCTTTGCTGATCGTACCGTTGAAGATACGGCTGATACCGATCTTACCGACATAGTTGTCGTAGTCAAGCGTAAATACCTGCGCCTGAGCCGGGTTGTCTTTGCTACCTTCCGGCTCCGGGATATCGCTTAGGATCGTCTCGAAGATACACTCGAAGTTGCTGTCCGGCTCACTCATATCAAGTTTGGCAATACCGTCACGTGCCGCGGCATAGATAACCGGGAACTCCAGCTGCTCTTCTGTCGCATCCATAGCTACAAACAGGTCAAATACCTCGTCTACAACGCGGTCCGGCTCTGCCGAAGGCTTGTCGATCTTGTTGATAACAACGATAGGCTTTTTACCAAGGCCCAGCATCTTCTTAACAACGAATTTTGTCTGAGGCATAACACCTTCATACGCATCTACAAGAAGTAGAACACCGTCTACCATCTTAAGTACACGCTCAACCTCTCCACCGAAATCGGCGTGGCCGGGGGTGTCGATGATATTAACTTTGTGGTCTTTATAACGGATCGCTGTGTTTTTGGAAAGGATCGTAATCCCGCGCTCTTTTTCCAATGCGTTGCTGTCCATAGCACGCTCATCCACATGCTCGTGGCTTCCGAAAGTTCCAGACTGTGCCAGCAGGCCGTCAACCAATGTCGTTTTACCGTGGTCAACGTGTGCGATAACGGCAATATTTCTGATTTTTTGCATCTAGGTGCTCCCAAAGGGTATTATTTTTCGCGATTATACTTAAATTTTACTTTAGTTATTATTTAATCCTCTATCTACTATTGATTTTGGATCAGTGTGCTTTGACATTAACATTTAAAACAGGTTTTTTCTGGATATCAAAAGGTGAGGCACCCAGTATAAAAGGCTCATTGAAAAGATTATAGACGATCGGAAGTTCTTTGAGTACACCGTCATGATACATCAGATGCCTAAACCCCTTTTCCAGCTCTTGTACGACGATTGTAGCACCGTCTTTGGTATTGGTCTGCATATAAAGTCCGTCTCTTCCCTCGGCCAGATTCATCAGATCGACCTTTACATCATCGGTTACTTTACCGCTGATAATGATCTCATTGTCAAAACCGGCAACTTCCATCATCACTATCAAAACAGAGAGAGTCAAACGCATACCTGGAGACATCCTGCACCCCTTTTTCAGATTTTAACGCGAAACAGATAAAGATAGCTTTTAAACTATCTATACTATGGATCGTCTAAACAACAATAAGCTTTAGATTCGGCAGCCATAACCGCCTGCCTATGCAGATGCGCTTTTTTATCATTTAACGCCAACAGCGCTATTGCCTCTTGGCTCTTCTCTTCACTATGGCAGCTGTTCCTATCCGGCATACCCATGCACTTACTGAACTTTTGATACCCCTTTTTAAACGTGATCAAAGCCGCGTCACTCTCGATAGAGAGCATAGGGTAACGTGCCTCACTCTCATTGGAAACCTCTTTAAGGGTGTGATCCCGGTCTGCACCCCTTTTCTCAACGGTGTGAACAACCGCGATCTCCTCCTCTTTGGCCAGGGCAACTTCTGCTTTAATAACCCCCAGATCAATCATACCTTCCTGTTTTGGCTGATTCTTTGTGCTAAAAGAGAAGCTTCTTGGGTGTTCACT
>JBFEYF010000202.1:0-3878 GCA_041562295.1 Sulfurimonadaceae bacterium | reverse complement strand
TTTTGCTGAATGTAGAGATGATGACATACAGCCCCACAAAAAAAGCTGTGGATATGATGAGGTATATCGCTCTAATCTTTGCAGATATCTTCATCTTTGATCCATCCGATATTGCTGTTTCTCAAGAGTACTTTACTGTAGTCATCGACTTTTCCGAGTTTTTGCAGATGCTGTGTTCCGTACGATTTTTTAAAGACCGTAGAGTTCTCCATAGGAAGAAGATAGATCTTCGCATCGGGTTTGACACAGAGGCGCTCTTTGGGAAAGTATACCCAGGCGACATAGAGTATCGGGGTTAATGCGATGATGAAAAAATAACGCTTCTGCCTCTTGATAATAAAAAGGACCAGTCCAATAATAATGAGGGTCGCCGCGATCATAATCTTGGCATAGGTATGGGTATATTGTGTCGGTGCGAGGTCCATCTGGGTACTTACGGTATCATCATCGACTTCGATATTGATAATAACCGGTATGTAGGCCGATTTCTTTAGGTCAAAATAGTTGAACTCCAGTTTCCTGATATGTTTGGGGATAACCGCATAATAGGTCATAAAGGCATCAGGAAGTACATATTTAAAAGACTCAAAACCCTGGATCGTTGCCTGGGTTATGTTGAAGTCTTCGATATTGGCTCCCTTGGCCTCGACAGAAAAGACGATAATATTATTGGTCGTATCATAGGCCGTCGTCTTGTAGCTTTTGACGCTGAACTCTTCCGCAAGGACATTACAAAAGTACTCATCCGACTGCAGTTCTACCGTCGCAAAATTTTTACCTTTGACGCGGGCAGGCTGATACTCGATCCCGTCGTCACGTAAAAGTTTATAGAGCAGATCGGGCGTGCGTACGACGTCTTTAGTCGCCTGGAAGTAGTAGGTATCGTAACTGGTGTAGTCTACCTGATCGGTCTCGGGAAAGTTTTGAATAACGCGCATCCCGTCAAACGTGCCGAACTCTCTCCACAGCTCCGTATAGTTTTTATTGGTGTTAAGTACTTTGACGGTGACGGAGAAGATCTGGTTTTTATAGATCTTTGAAGGAAAGTGCTCGTATGAGAGGTACAGATCCTCTTCTACCATCTCCTGAACAGATCGGTCGCTCTCGTCTTGGAGCGTATCCTCTGCGTATGCAAAGTTACAATGAAGAACAAACAGGAGAGAAAGAAGTGGTTTTAGCATCTATGCACATAACCCTTCGAGCATCTTGATTCCGTCATCAGAGCCCAGGATCGCTTCAATGGCACGTTCAGGGTGCGGCATGAGTCCGAAAACATTTTTAGTCGCGTTACAGATACCTGCAATCGCATCAAGCGAGCCGTTCGGATTGCTGATAGCACCCGTCTCGTCACAATATTGCAACAGGATCTGCCCGTTGTCGCGAAGCTGTTTCATCGTAGCTTCATCGGCATAGTAGTTTCCGTCTGCATGCGCAATCGGGATATTGACGACGTCACCGACAGCCAGCTTTTGTAAAAACTCATTGTCATTATTAACCACTTTGAGATGGTGATGCTTAGAGATAAAGTGAAGGTGCTCGTTGCGTTTTAGTGCTCCCGGAAGCAGGCCCGCTTCTGTTAGGATCTGAAAACCGTTACAGATGCCCAGAACCTTGCCGCCTTTGTCAGCGTAAGCTTTAATACCCTCAACGATAGGTGAAAAGCGTGCAATAGCGCCGGAACGCAGGTAGTCCCCGTAAGAAAAACCTCCGGCAACGACGACGAGGTCAGTATTTTGGGGAACCGTTGTCTCTTTGTGCCAGACGATCTCTACATCATGTCCCAGTTTTTCAAAGGCATACTTGGTATCCAGGTCACAGTTGGTACCAGGAAATAAGATTACCGCTACTTTCATTTTAATATTCCTTTTGAACAAGTCCCAAAAGGACTCCTCGGCGGAGTGCCCTCGCAACTTGTTGCTCATTCAGTCTTTATAGTGTTGGAGTGTTTAGACTCCGATTAGTTTAAAATCTCTACTTCGTAATCTTCGATAACGGTGTTGGCAAGAAGTGCTTCACACATCTCCTCTACCTCTTTTTTCGCAGCATCTGCTGAGTCGGCTGTGACATCCAAGACGATCTGTTTTCCGACACGTACGTCGTTGACACCTTTGAATTTAAGTGCGTCCAATGCGTGGTGAACCGCTTTACCCTGAGAATCCAAAACACCGTTTTTAAGTGAGATATTTACAATTGCTTTCATCTGTTTACTTTCCTAAAATTCTTTCTAATACTTTTTCGTAGGCAACTTTAAGACCGCCCATACCTTGACGGAAACGGTCTTTATCCATCTTCTCGTTCGTATCAACGTCCCAGAAGCGGCAGTTATCCGGGCTTAGCTCATCCGCAAGGATGATATTGCCTTCGCTGTCTTTACCGAACTCCAGTTTAAAGTCAACCAGTTTCAGACCCTTTTCGAAGAAGAACGGCTTAAGAATATCATTGATCTGACGTGCCGTGTCACGAAGTTCATCCAGTTCAGATTGGTTCTCTACCAGCTCAAGGATCAGACAGTGCTGGTCGTTCATTTTCGGATCACCCAGATCATCGTTTTTATAATCAAACTCGACAAGCGTGAAAGGCAATACCTTTCCGTCTTCGATACCGAAAGTCTTGGCAAGGCTTCCCGTAGCGATATTACGTACGATCACTTCGATCAAAATCATATCCGCTTTTTTATGAAGCATATGATTGTCATCAATCATCTTTACAAAGTGTGTCTTAACACCGTTGGCTTCCAACAGCTTAAACAGCTCAGTTGAGATCTTGTTGTTCAGCGCGCCTTTGCCCGCTTCACTGGACTTTTTTTCACCGTTGAATGCTGTCAGGTCATCTTTGAATTCAGAGATGACAAGGTTGGCATCCTCTGTAGCGTACAACTTTTTCGCTTTACCTTCGTAAAGTAGTTCTTTTTTTTCCATAACGTTTCTCCTTTAGATTATCCCTCTTTGGTTATGATTAATGCTTTTAAAATATCTACAGCAGACTTTAGCTGAATGTCGTTGTTCATCTGCTTTTGTGAAATAGCCTTCTCTTTTGATGCTTTGGCTTTTTTCGTATCGGCTTTTTTGTGGTTGCCGTTGAGCTTCTCAAGCTCTCCTTCAAGGCGGTTTTTCAGTTCGGACTCTTTGATCGCAAACTTGTCTTCGATCGTCGTCACTTTCCCTTTGTGTACGATGATGTCAGGCGTAACGCCTACGGCTTGAATCGTACGGCCGCTGGGAAGATAGTAGCGCGCGATAGTAAGCTTGATCGCCTCTTCGGAAGAGATTGGCATAATGATCTGGACACTTCCTTTACCGAAAGTCTTCTCTCCGACGATGATAGCACGTCTGAAGTCCTGCAGCGCACCGCTTACGATCTCACTGGCACTGGCACTTCCTTCGTTGACCAGTACGACAACAGGTACTTCGCTGTAGGTACCCATAGTCGTCGCGGAGTAGCTCTTTTGCTCCTCTTTGTCGCGTCCTTTTTGGGAGACGATGATGCCAGATTCGACAAAAAGGTCTACAAGACCTACCGCCTGGTCTAAAAGTCCGCCCGGGTTGTTTCTCAAATCAAGGATAATACCTTTGCGCTTGGGGAGGTTCTTTTTAAGATGTTTTTGTACTTCGTCGACTACCTTCTTATCGAAACTGACAACACGCAGGTAGAGAAGATCATCGCCGATCGTCTTGGCATAAACGGATTCGATCTTGATGATGTCACGGACGATGCGGACTTCAAGAGGCTTCTCTTCTCCCTGTCTGAAGATGGTGATGTTGATAGGAGTTTTCGGTTTGCCGCGCATCAGTTTGACCGCTTCGTCGATAGTCATACTCAAAGTAGACTGATCTTCGATCTTTAAAATAATATCACCGGCTTGAAGGCCCGCCTGATCG
>JBFEYF010000201.1:0-3899 GCA_041562295.1 Sulfurimonadaceae bacterium | reverse complement strand
TATGATGAAAATTTTCTGGACTTTTATTGCCGTACTCTCTATGGCCTATGCCAAACTCAACATTGTCACCAGTTACCCCTATATTGCCGCCCTTACCAAGGAGATCGCTGGAGAAAAAGCAGAGGTGCGCTCTCTGGCCAAAGGGTATTTTGATCCCCATTTCATCGTTCCCAAGCCTTCCCATATAGGCAAAGTCAAACAGGCAGATATACTTTTTTACAATGGTGCTGAACTTGAGATCGGATGGCTTGGGCCGTTGATCGAACGGGCATACAATGACCGCCTCAAACGCATCGACCTCTCCCAGTCTATTAATATGATGGAAAAACCGGCTAATATCAGCCGCGCCCATGGCGATATCCATGCCCAAGGCAACCCGCACTACCATCTTGACCCCAACAATATCTTGATTTTGGCCCAGACGATCCTGAGAGTCTTACAAGAGAGCGACCCGGAAGATGCATCTTTTTTCCAAGATCATTACGACAGCTTTAAAAACTACTGGATGAACAAACTCGCACAGTGGAAAAGATCTATGGCACCTTTAAAGGGTAAAAAAGTGATCAGTTATCATAAACTCTTTAGCTACTTCTATAGAGCCTACGGCATAAAGAGCATCGCCGAGATCGAACCTTTTCCCGGTATCACCCCAAGTGCCGCCCATCTCATAAAGCTTATCCGGCTCTCCAGACAAAACGGAGTGCAAACAGTTGTCACCGATGTCTACCACAGTAAAAAAGCGCCTCAGTCCCTGGCAAAACAGTCCCATAGCAGGCTGATTGTCCTGCCTCATGATGTCGGTGCCATGGAAGATATCAGATCGCTTGAGATGCTCTTTGATACGATGATTGGATTGATGCGCCATGATTGAGATACTTTTACCAACGCTTTTGCTGGTTGCCGCGCTTACGGCCGTTCATGCACCCTTTGGTAAAGAGATCATCGAAAGAGGCATTCTTTTTACGGATCTGGCTATCGGGCAGAGTGCCGCTATCGGAGTAGCCGTCTCCATCGTCTTTTTTGAAAACGCTTATACCTACGCCTGGACACTTTTTTTTGCGCTGGGAGCAGCATTTATTATCGCCAGGCTTTCTTGCAAACCCTATAAGGAAGCATCTATTGGCATGCTTTATGCCCTGAGCTTTGCCCTTATCTTTTTACTTATGAGCCACTCCGCGGATGCGGCTGAAACCTTTTTATCTCTTACAGCTGCCGATATCCTCTTTACACCCTTAGAAACGGTCTTACTTCATGCACTTTTATATCTTGTGATAGTGACGATCTATTTTACGATACTGCAAAAGTTTACCGGCAAGAAAAAAGAGCTCCTCTTCTTTGCCCTTTTTGCCGTGACCGTTACAAGCTCGATTCAGATAGCGGGTGTCTTAGTCGTTTTCACTCTTTTGATCGCCCCGGCATTTATTGCCAAAGTAGTGAAAAAAGGATTGTTATTTGCATTTTTCACCGGTACCGTTGCCGGATCTGGTTCCATTTTTTTATCCTACTGGGCCGATCTTCCCACGGGATACACCCTTATTTTCATAGAGAGTTTCTTGGCGATTTTGGTTATATCTTTGCAAAAAAGAGCGTAAAATCATCTCATATTGTCAAATATCAACGGAGCTTCCCACTCCTGTGAGCGAATCTCCTTCATCACTTTTTGAAGATCGTCAAGCTGCTTTCCTTTAACTCGGATCGAGTCGCCCTCGATCTGCGCGGTTACTTTCAGCTTCAGTTTTTTGATCTCCGCTACGATCTTTTTAGCCTCTTTGGTCTCGATATAATCCACGACTTTATAGGTCAGTTTTCGGGTGTTGCCGCTGGAGTCTTCTCTGCGCAGCTCTTCAAGTACCTTTGAGCTCAACCCGTGTTTTACCAGTTTGCCTATAAGGATATCTTCCAAAGCCTCCAGTTTGTTGTCACTCGATGCCGTCAGCACCAGAGCCTTCTCTTTCTCTTTGTAATCGATTTCTGCTACCAAGCCTTTAAAGTCATAGCGGTTTGCCACCTCGCGTTCGGCCTGAATAATCGCATCTTTAAACGTTTGCAGGTTGATTTTTGCCGAAATATCAAAGCTGTGTTCTTTAGCCATAAAAATGCCTTTTTTATGCCATTATATCGCTACCCTCGTAAATTCTGTATAATATCACTATGACGAACGATCAAAAGAAGAACCTCAAAGCCACTATAGCAGAGCAGATACAAAGACTCAAAGCGGAGATCTCTGATCTGAAAATATCGACAGAGCCGATAGAACGCGACTGTTCACTTGGCAAGCTGGGCCGGACAGAAGTGATGGCTGAACTGCAAACAGCCCACAAACTTTTAGAACACTCCCAAACCAAGCTGATGCAGCTATCCCATGCCCAGGTACGCATTGACGACCCTTCGTACGGGCAGTGTCAACTGTGTGACGACCCTATAAGCTATGCGCGACTGCAGCTGCTTCCCGAAGCTATGCTCTGTATCGATTGTGCCAATGAAAGAGGCGACTAGATGTACCGTTTATTGACGATCTTTGTATCATGTTCCCTTCTCTATGCGCAACAGTTTTCGCCACTTCACCGGGCCCAGGAGCAGTTTCTTAACTTTGATGAAGAAGAGGTATCACAAAACGTCTATATCGATGAATCATCCGGACTAGTTTGGCAAAACAGCAAACGTCTGCGGCTGGTCTCCGATCCCCAAAGAGCCCGACATATATGCAAAAATCTGAAAATAGAAGGTTATCGCTGGCAGCTCCCCTCCCTTTCGCAGCTTCAAAGTCTTAGCAATCCGAGGCTCAAACCCTCTATGAAAAGCGGTATCCGGTTCGGTGCTGCCAATGCCTATATCGCGTCCAACAAACCGCTATGGGACAATACCCTGCACTACGGCTTCAATTATGCTACAGCCAAAACTTTGCTTTTTCATCCCCACTCACGCAGACTGTATGTGCGCTGCGTTGCAGAGTTGGAATAAAACCGTTAAACGATGAATTATCTCCTTAAAAGATATCACATAAGAGTCCCTCTCCTATTAATAATCTTTTTTCTTACCTGCACCATGACAGGCTGTTCACTCAAAGAGTCTTTTCCTGACAAAAAAAGGTGGACAGATGCGACTATCCATGCACTGAAGCATCCGGGTACTTGGACGCCCCTGGCTGGTGCGTCCATCATCGCAATCGGAGGATGGGATCAAGAAATCTCCAATTATGCTACAAGCCATACACCCGTTTTTGGCTCACAAGAAGCCGCAGGTGATGCCAGTGACACATTACGCACTCTAAGCAGTTACGGAATGGTCTTAAGTGCTTTAGGGGCAGAGGATAATCATACAGTTGTCGAAAGGCTTTTTTGGAATACAGCCGGCGTCCATATTGCTACGGAGTTTAGAGAAGTCATGAGCCGTTCAATCGGAAGAGAACGGCCTAACGGTGAAGAAAACGGCATGCCCTCACGCCATGCGACCAGAGCATTTGCCTACAGTGCGATGACTTCCCGCAATATCGATGCAATGAGGCTCTCTTCATTCTGGGAATACAGTGCTAAAACCATTGAAACGTCATTTGCGGTAGGCACTGCCTGGGCACGCGTTGAAGCCGGTAACCACTATCCTACGGATGTTTTGGTTGCGGCATCACTGGCAAATTTTATTTCGTTGGTTACACATGACCTCTTTTTGGGACACAACACGCTTATAAACCTTACAGTTAACCCTGAAGGAACTGCGCTTTTACAGCTAAACAAAAAGTTTTAAGGATTTTAGGACAGGCGCATCTCATAATCTTCATACCCGAACTCACGGACCATATTATACGCACCCGTTTTATCCAGGATCATCAAGTTAGGTAGCTTGATCCCGTTAAAGGTGGTGTTTTTGACAAAGGTGTAATGGATCTGATCTTCAAAGATGAT
>JBFEYF010000200.1:0-3950 GCA_041562295.1 Sulfurimonadaceae bacterium | reverse complement strand
CTCGGTCATATCACATAAAAAGGAGCCGTCTTCCTGCTGCAGTACCTGGTTGTTGATGTTGTTACCTACGAAAGTAAAGACACCCGGAACCGGAAGGTCGATAAGACCGTCAGGCGTATTGACTTTTAGACCTGTAACACCCATAGCATCACCGTAAACCTCTTCTGGTGTCGAGTTAAGGATCAGTTCGATGTTCTCCGTGTTTTTGAGTCTCTCAACGGTATTGGGTGCAGCACGGAAGCCGTCGCGTCTGTGGATAAGGTAGACTTTGCTACAGATTTTCGATAGATAAAAAGCCTCTTCGATAGCCGTATCACCGCCTCCGATAACAGCAACCTCTTTACCTTTATAGAAAAAGCCGTCACAGGTAGCACAGGTCGAGACCCCTTTACCAAAGAGCTCCTCTTCACCTTTAAAACCGACACGCTTCGGTGTAGAACCGGTACAGGTAAGTACGGATAGGGCTTCCTGTTTAGAACCGTCTGCAAGATGGATCGTAAAATGGTCCGCTGTTTTTTCTACACGGGTCACTTCCACCATATCATGCTTAAGACCGAATTTCTGACACTGTGCAGGCCATGGCATCATCAGGTCCATACCGGTGATCTCACCGGTAACTCCGGGGTAGTTTTCGATCTCACTACTTTGTGTGATCTGGCCTCCGGGCATACCCTTTTCAAACATCGTTACATTTTCTAAACCGCCGCGTGTTGCATACAAACCTGCTGTCAGTCCTGCCGGACCGCCACCGATAATTGCTAAATCTAACATGGTATTTCCTAAGTAGGATGCCTTATATGGGGCTTCCTGTGTTGTTTTTTAATTTAATACCTGTATCATACTATCTTGTTTATAAAGTGACTCTTTGAATTGTTTTATAATTAAAACAGAGGGGGTTTTGTAGATATTGAAGCGTTGAATAATACTCAAAAGGGTGTTTGTAGGGGCTGTAACGTAGATAAAACCTTTTTGGTTGGCAAAGCGTTCCTGGGAAAAATCGAGTGCCAAAACAGGATACTGCTGCTTGTTACTTAAAAGTTTTTGCGGGTCCTGGGTTTTTGAATTATAGATAAGCAGGGTGTAGTAGGGCTCTTTAGGTACAAAAAGGTCACGCTTTTCGTAAAGAATCCACTCTTTGAAATTGATAAATTTATATTCGGAAAATTTGTAATTGAAGTAGGCAAAGGCCGCAGCGATCATAGCCGCCCCGAAAAACGAGGCTAAAAGCGCCGTCACAGAAAAAGATCGGCGAGCTCCTTCTGTGGACGCCATTAATTAAGAAAGAAGTGCGTTAAGTTTTTCTTCGAAAGCTTGTTTTGAAGCTGCACCGACCATCTGGTCAACGACTTCACCGTCTTTGAAGAAGATGATTGTAGGGATAGAACGGATACCGTACTTACCAGCAATTTCCTGCTCTTCGTCAGTATTTACTTTACAGATATTCGCTTTACCTTCGTAAGCTTCAGCTAGCTCTTCGATTACCGGAGCAATCATACGGCATGGTCCACACCATGGAGCCCAAAAGTCAACTAAAGAGACACCACTTTTGATTGTCTCATCGATATTTGCTGAAGTCAAATCAATATATTTACCCATTACGAGTCCTTCATTTTTTGTTATTTAATAGCTAAATTATACTTATGTAAACTTAACCGTTGCTATATTATAGGTTCTATTTATTGGATTCAAGCTTAAAGCGAAGCCTCTCTTATATTAAAGCGTTATATTCTCCAAAAAGTCGATTTCATCGCCTCTGACAATGCATGCATCGATACAAAAAGAGGTGTCGGTCCGGTGCTGTTTCATATAGAGTTGGGCCGAACGGATGACTTTGGCCAGTTTGGATGGTGTGAGGTTATAGACCGGATCAAACCCGATGCCGCTTTTGACTTCGACAAAGTGTAATACCCCCTCTTTTTTGGCGATGATATCAATCTCCCCCAGCTTCTTGGCAAAGTAGTTTCGTTCGATAACGGTAAACCCGGCTTGCTGCAAGTAGGCAGCGGCACGGGATTCGGCCCGGTCACCTTTGCTTTTGGTATGCATAGCGGCTCCTTTTTCTGATTATAGCAGCGTGCGCCGGAATCAGGCACTTTTATGACGCAATTAAGAGTATGTAAAGTCGAAAAGGATTAGCATGTCTGTTACTATAGTACATACACAGGAGCCTTGATGAAACGTAGTGATAAAGTGATGAAAAAGCTCAAAGAGAGCATGAAAGTCACGGACAACACATTTTTACAGGCGGTGACGGAAGTCATCGACTCTATCAAACCTTTATTGGATTCTGATCCGCGTTATGAAAAGAATGCTATTTTGGAGCGGTTGCTTATTCCGGATCGAGAGATAAAGTTCAAGGTTCCCTGGCTTGATGACAATAATGACATGCAGGTTAATACCGGATACCGTATCCAGTTTAACAATGCATTGGGTCCCTATAAGGGGGGATTGCGTTTTCACCCTTCGGTAAACAGCGGTATATTGCGTTTTTTGGCTTTTGAACAGATCTTTAAAAACTCGCTTACCGGGTTACCTATCGGCGGGGGTAAAGGGGGAAGCGATTTTGATCCCAAGGGTAAAAGCGATTTTGAGGTGATGAAGTTCTGTTCTGCTTTTATGACCGAACTGCATAAATATATCGGTCCGCGAATGGACGTTCCCGCAGGGGATATCGGTGTGGGTGCCAGGGAGATCGGCTATCTTTTCGGCGAGTATAAGAAGACAACGTCAACGTATGAAGGGGTCCTTACCGGGAAACCGTTTATGTTCGGCGGGTCACTGATGCGTCCCGAAGCTACGGGGTACGGATCGGTCTATTTTGCCGAAGCGATGATGGGTCTTGAAGGCAAAGAGGCTTTGACGGGCAAGGTGTGTACGGTCAGCGGTGCCGGAAATGTTGCGATCCACACGATAGAAAAACTGCATCAGATCGGTGCAGTTCCGGTGACCTGTTCGGACAGCCGCGGTATGATCTATGATAAGCGCGGTATCGATGTCGATCTGCTTAAAGATATCAAACTTGTCAGACGTGCTCCTTTAGAAGAGTATCTCAAAGTTCATAGTGACGCGGTCTATACGAAGGTAGAAGATTATCCCAAAGATGCCCATGCGGTTTGGGCCATTCCCTGTTATGCGGCATTCCCGAGTGCGACACAGAACGAGTTGACAGAAAATGATGCCAAGACGCTGTTGGAAAACGGATGTATCGCGGTATGTGAAGGAGCCAATATGCCTTCAACCGCCGAAGCGATCGAAGTGATGCAAAAAAACGGGATGCTCTTTGCTCCGGCTAAGGCCGCCAATGCCGGCGGGGTAGCGGTGAGTGAGTTTGAGATGTCACAAAATGCTTCGATGCAGAAGTGGAGTTTTGAAAAAGTAGACAACAGGCTCAAGACTACGATGCAGCAGATCTGTAAACGTGTAGCATTGACAGCCAGAGATTACGGGGTGGCCGGCAACTATGTAGACGGTGCCAATATCGCCGGGTTTAAACGTGTCGCCGATGCGATGATTGCTGAAGGGATATAACACAGTTAATAGGTCAAAGGAGATAGATCCCTTTGACTACGCTGACTTTGAGTCCCCTTCGGCAGTGGGCCCAAGAGCGACTTTTTGGGTTGTCTATTTTAAGCGGGCAGAACTTCGACTTCGATCGATTTAAAAGCGGCTGTAAGGATCAGTTCGTCACGTCTGTCTCCGAAGATATAGTTGATCTTGGAGTTGTTGTGGTGAAAGGTCGTAAAGAGCGTATGCGGCTTTATCGTATCGGTAAACTTGACGTTTAACGGTGCCGTCTCGCCGTGTTCGGTTCTTAGTATCACTTTGCCCTGAGGAAAGTGAGCCTCATCTTCTACACTCACAAGCAAAATATCCTCTTCATGTTTTTCCAAAAGTTTCGGTGTCTGCTTGGTCTGTGCCGCATTGTTGTAATGTGCTAAAGCTCGACCGGT
>JBFEYF010000199.1:0-3951 GCA_041562295.1 Sulfurimonadaceae bacterium | reverse complement strand
TAGAGGCAGGAATCAAATAATGCGTCTGAACAAATATGTCGCACACTACTCAACCTACTCCCGCAGAGAAGCGGATGAAACCATACAGCTTGGCTTTGTCAAAGTCAACGGCGATGTCGAGACCAATCCGGCACGCCAGGTTGATGAGGAACAAGATGAAGTACGCCTGAAAGGCAGACTTTTAAACCCCAATGAAAAATACACTGTTATCGTTTACAACAAACGCAAAGGGGAGCTGGTTACCAAAAAAGACCCCAAAGGGCGCAAGACGATCTATGATACCATGGATTATAAGTTTCGCCACTTTATCCCCGTAGGGCGTCTGGACTTCGCATCAGAGGGTCTTTTACTGCTGACAGACTCCTCCGAAGTCGCGACACGGCTTATGACGAGTGATGTCGAGCGTGTCTATAAGGTCAAGATCAAAGGTGCCGTAACCCCCGCTATGGAAGAAGCGATGAAAGAGGGTATCCATGTGGAAAATGCCTCCAAAGGGGCCCACAAGCTCTCACCTATCACATCGATGACCTTTGCCCCTTTCTCGGGCTACATGATCCAGAAAAACCGTAAAGACTACTCTATACTCAAAGTAGCCATCACAGAGGGACAAAACAGGGAGCTGAGACGTTTCTTTGCCCATTTTGACTGTGAAGTGGTCGATCTCAAGCGTATCTCGTTCGGTACGATTTCACTAGATGCTCTGCCTGACGGCAAAACACGCTATCTGACACGCAAAGAGTACAGTGATCTTAGAGGCTTTATCAAAGCGCAAAAAAAGCTTGAAAAAGAGTCCAACCCAACCCAAAAGGATAAAAATGCAGACCATTAAACTTGAAACCAGCCATAAATCCGAGATGATCGATATCACTGCCCAAGTGAGAGAAGCGGTTATCAAGTCCGGTATCAAAGAGGGGCTTTGCTCTGTTTTCACACCCCATACTACCGGCAGTGTCCTCTTTTTTGAAAACCAGGACCCGAGTCTGCAAAGAGATTTCCTCAAAGAGCTAAGCGTCTGGGCCCCGCCGACCAAGAACTACTCCCACAAAGGGGGCAATGCCCACGCCCACCTCAAATCTGCTATCATGGGTGCCAGTGTGACGATTCCCGTCAAAGACGGCCAGCCGCTTTTCGGTAAATGGCAGGGACTCTTCTTTGCCGAACTGGACGGCCCGCGAACCCTTAGAGAGGTCCATATAACCGTTATCAATGGCTGACTTTACCCATCTGCTTCGTCCCAAAAGCCTGGATGAGATCGTCGGACAGCGCCATCTTCTGGCGCCCGATGCCTCGCTTTATAAGCTCATAGCCAATAAGACCCCGGCCCATATCTTTTTGTTTGGCCCCCCGGGCACCGGCAAGACAACACTGGCCCGCATTATCGCCTCCAGCCAGGAGCGCCCCTTTTATGAGTTTAATGCCACCTCTATCAAGATAGAGGATCTGCGAAAGATCTTTAAACAATATATGGGTGCCCTTTTGGCTCCCGTGATCTTTGTCGACGAAGTACATAGACTGGCTAAAAACCAGCAGGAAGTTCTGCTTCCGGAGATGGAGAAAAACTCCATCATCTTTATCGGTGCTTCGACCGAAAACCCCTACCACTCCGTAACTGCGGCGATGCGTTCACGCTCACTGCTGTTTGAGCTTAAATCGCTTGATGTTGAGGATCTGAAAACCTTAGCCCAAAAAGCGTGCGACTATGAGGGTATCAGTCTGGATGAAGAGGCATTGAACTACCTGGTTCTTTCAAGCGGCGGTGATGCCAGAGCGATGCTCAAACTTTTGGAGTTTGCTTCTACCATTGATAAAAATGTTACCGAGGAGCTTCTGCGCTCTATCCGTCCTACAGCCCTTTCCGACGGAACCAGTGAAGCGGGTGTACATTATGACCTCATCTCGGCCATGATCAAAAGTATCCGGGGATCCGACCCTGATGCGGCGATCTACTATCTGGCACGCATGATTGTGGGTGGAGAAAACCCCGAGTTTATCGCACGGCGTCTGGTGATACTGGCCAGCGAAGATATCGGTAACGCCAATCCCCAGGCCCTGACACTGTGCAACTCAACCATGCAAAGCGTAGCCAAGATAGGCTATCCCGAAGCGCGTATCATCCTCGCCCAGGCCGTGATCTATCTCTGTGCTTCGCCTAAGTCTAATTCAGCCTATGAAGCGATTAACGCAGCCATTCAGGCGGTTCAGGAGGGTGAGATACTCGAAGTTCCCAAACATATCAATGCTCATGCAACGAACTATCTCTACCCCCATGCCTTCGGTGGCTGGGTTAAGCAGGAGTATCTGTCCAAACCGCTGAAGTTTGTCTCCTTTAAACCCATAGGCTATGAAGAGAAGATGGGCAATTGGCTGAAGGCTTTAAAAGAGTCCTGACGCCCCTTTAATGCGCTAAAAAATTAAGTCTTTCAAAAGCAACTTTTCTTTTAAAAAGGTATATAATTACCTGTTTTCAATCGGCTTACTGACACCTGTGTGTCAGTTGTTTATCGGCATCTGCAGCGTGTAGATGTTTTTTATTTTGAGGATACCATGACTCTGTCTGATATCATTTTTGAAATGGAATTGGGTGGCGTTGACAATGGAGATATCTCTGCCATTGTGAATATGTATAAAGAGCAGGAGTTACCCCTCTTGGCAATCGATGAGATTTTGATCAAAAAGGGTTACCCGCCGATACTCACCGTCGGTCAGGATGATTATGACGATTTTGACGATTACGACAACGGTTTCGAAGAACGAAGCTATCACAAAAGAGATTGGGAAGAGTAGACTTTTCCCGACTCTCTTACCCTTTTAGATTCAGCGCTCCGCCTCTGCCGGTCGTTTCGGCAACCAATGGATTTTTCATATTTCCGAATTTGCTGTTAAATGACTCTAAAAGGTTGCTAAGCTGCTGCTCCTGGCCTTTTAACTGCTCTTTGAGTTTGGGAAGTGCCGCCTCGGGGTCTTTTTTTACATCATCCGCCCCATACAGACGTGCTTGGGAGTTATTGGCACTGATGCGCATTACACTATCCTTTACACTATTAAATCTGTACTATATATCGGCAAAAACGCAAAAACCTATAGGCCAAAAGCCTATAAAAAGGTTACTGCTTAAGCTGCAGCAGGGTATTGAGAAGCTGATCTGAAGTGGTGATCGTCTTGGAGTTGGCCTGGAAGCCGCGCTGGATGACGATCAGGTTGGTCAAACTTCTGGAGAGGTCGACGTTAGAGCCTTCCAATGCCGAGGACTGGACAAATCCGCGTCCACCGGTAGAGGCCTCACCGATAATCGGATCCCCTGAGTTGGCAGACTGCGAAAAGATATTGCCCCCTTCTGACATCAGACCCTGGTTATTGGTAAACTTGGCTGTTGCCAGCTGTGCCAGACCAAACGAACGTCCGTTGGTAAAACTGCCTATCAGTGTTCCCGACTGATCAATTCGGATACCGATCAAATCGCCGCCGGTATAACCGTCCTGTGAGACACCTGATGTAGATGATACAGCATCAAAAGAGGTCAGACCGTCAAAAGCATTATCCTCACCGAAATCCAAGGCGATCGTCTGATCCCCTGCCGAACCGTTAGATGAGGCAAAGGTGATACTGTTGGGGTTAACTCCGCCGATCGAACCGTCATTGTTAAAGGAGATCAGTCCCCCTTCCAGACGGTTGGTGTTTGGCTCCTTGGCTCCCACGATCTTACCCGGATGCGGAACGGATACCGCAAAACTCCAGGCCACACCGCCCGAATCTGTCGATGTATGTTTTCTAAAGTCAACTTTGAGCGTATGCTTGGTCCCCAGTGAGTCAAATACGTCAATGGAAGCTGAGTGCTGGGCCACATTAAGTGACTGGGCAAACTTGATATTTCGTGTACCTTTATAGAGGTTACCCGACATCGCTTTAAAAGCCTGGGAGAAGTAGACATTCTCAACCGTTTTTTCATCTTCG
>JBFEYF010000198.1:0-3952 GCA_041562295.1 Sulfurimonadaceae bacterium | reverse complement strand
TTTTACCAGACTGCCCGTCTGGCACTCAAAGAGGAGTTTTGGTCTAACCGGCGTGTCATCGTCACCGGCGGCGGCACGGTTGAGAAGATCGATGATGTCCGTTTTATATCCAACTTTTCAAGCGGAAAGATGGCCTCAGCACTGGTTCTTGCCCTCTATTTTCGAGGTTCAGATGTCTGTTTTATCAGTTCAAAATTTCCAACGCCGATGCCTCAAACGATCTGCAGTATCGATGTAGAGAGTGCTTCAGAGATGCAGGAGTATCTGGTTGACTCAATCCGTGTCGCTAAAAAAGGGGTTATGACCCAGCCGACGCTGATGAACGGCGATGCTCCCCAGCTGATCCAAAAAGAGCCTTACCTATTTATGGCCGCAGCGGTCAGTGATTATAAGCCGAAATTCCCGCAAGAGGGTAAACTGAAAAAAGAGGCACTGGGTGAAGAGTGGTCCGTCGAGATGGAAAAAAATATCGACATCCTTGCTTCCATTGACAAACAGGGTATCAAATCTATCGGCTTTAAAGCGGAGATGGATGAAGCGAATGCCCATGACAATGCCGCATCGATGCTTCAAAAAAAGTCCCTTGATGCCGTATGTATGAACCTTTTAAAAGACAGTAGCAGTTTCGGCAGCGATGAAAACGCTTTCACACTTCTGACACAAAGCACGAAACTGCAGCTTCCGGTAGAGGAAAAACTCACCCTCTCCCTTCAACTGCTCGACGCAGTCAAAACATTATGAATGTCGGTGCAGTCGGACATGTAGCAACCGCTTCGACCCTGCTGCCAAATTCTAAGTCCTTTTCACTGCTTTTAGAGCTGGGTCAAACCTTCTCAGAAGGAAAGATCCGTGTCAAGCTTTCTGACACCAGCCAGATCACACTCTCCATTAAAGAACCGATGAAGATTCCTATGGAAGCGGGACAGCTTTATCATGCCATCATAGAAAAAGAGGAAAACAGCTATCTATTAAAAGAGCTTTTTGCCCTCCCCTCTAACACCAAAGCACTTTTGACACAAAAAGCCCAAATAGATCTTCACCGTTTAATCGCCCGGCTTTCCCAGGGCGTATCACCGCAAAAACTTCTTTTTGAGACGCTTGCTGCGGAACTTTTGCAGACGCATGACAAAGAGGGTGTACGCCAACAACTCGATCAGCTTATCCATCTGCTAACCCATAAAGAGCCTACGATAACTTTCGAATACAGAGGCAGTAACGGCTACATTACATTTAAACGGAAAAAGTCAGAATTTAGCCAAAAAAAGGTAGAATTTGAAGCCTTTTTTAGTACCATCGGTCCTCTTAACGGGACCCTTTTTCTAAACGGTACGATAAAAGAGGCCCGACTGGAAGTCTCATCTGCTTTTGCAGCCGCCGTGTTGGAGGCGGAGAAGGAGTATCTTCCTATGAAACTCTATGTCACGGTAGCCAAAAAGATGAGACTGCAACCGCAGACATCCCTGTTGGATCTTAAGGTATAACATGAATAAAGCGCATCATATTGCTATCATAATGGACGGTAACGGCCGCTGGGCAAAAGCCAGGGGGCTTAAACGTACCAAGGGTCACGAAGCCGGAGCTAAAGTCGTACGCATGATATCAGAAGCTGCTGCTGCCAATGAAGAGATCAAATACCTGACACTCTATGCCTTCAGTACCGAAAACTGGAAACGTCCCAAAATAGAGATCGAATACCTGATGAAACTCCTTGAAGAGTACCTTGACAAAGAACGTGAGACTTTTTTACAAAATAATATCCGTTTTATGGCTATCGGCGACCGTTCACGATTTTCCGATTCACTGCAAAAAAAGATCGATGAGTTGGAGTCAACGACGCAAAAGGGGTCACGCCTGACACATGTTCTGGCTCTAAATTACGGGGGACGCGACGATATTGTCAGATCGGTCAGAAAGCTTCAAGAGGCAGGAGAGGAGATCAGTGAGAGTTCCATTCACCGCAACCTTGATCTTCCTGTCGATATCGATCTTCTTATACGTACCGGCGGTGATCACCGTATCTCCAATTTTTTACTCTGGCAGGCCTCCTATGCCGAACTCTTTTTTACCGAGACTTTATGGCCCGACTTCAGTACCGAAGAGTTTGATTCGATCCTGCATTCGTTTCACTCGATTGAGAGACGTTTTGGAGGGGTCAAGTGATTTTGTACCTTTTTCTCTCACTTATATTGGGATTGATGATCGGTTCTTTTATCAATGTCCTGATTTACCGTCTTCCCCAGGGGCGTTCGGTCTCCTTTCCCGCATCCCACTGTCCTGTATGCCAAACACCGCTTCGGTGGTGGCATAATATACCCCTGCTTTCATGGCTCTTGTTGCGCGGGAAATGTGCTTTTTGCCAGACAAAGATATCTGTTCAATACCCCCTTATCGAACTCGCTTCAGGAGTGATTTTTGTGCTCATCTTTTTAAAGGCGGGATGGAACCTCTATGCACTTTTGGTTGCCCTGACGTTCGTAATGCTGCTTGCCCTCTCCGTTATCGATTGGCGCTATAAAGCGGTTCCCGACTCTTTAAACCTTTTGACACTGGCAACAGCTATGATGAGTGCACCGATAGAGGGCAGCTTTAAATACGCGCTGCTTTTTGCAGGTGCCTTTGCCCTGCTTAGGTTTGCTATCTCCTACTACCTGTTTAAAAAGGTGGCTTTTATTGAGAAGCTCAAACGATCTGCCGTATGGAGAAAGAATTACAACCCCCACCCTCCTCATGAGGCGATGGGAGAGGCCGATATCATGGTTGCAGGTACCATCGGAGCCCTGCTAGGTATAAAGTTGGGTATTTTTGCCATCTTTTTGGCAGCCGTACTGACACTTCCTGTAGCCTTGATAAGACGCCATAAAGATAGCCAGACACCTTTTATACCGTTTTTGGCGGCAGGCCTGTTTATCACCTATATCTTTCATGGCCCCATCCTACAGCTTTTAAAGGGACTCTATGTTTAAGTTGAGAAACTACCTTCTTAAAACTTTTGCCGGAACTTTTTTCTCAATCATGTTGCCCCTTTTGGCTATTGCCTCGATTATTATTTTGGTCAAGATCTCTCAGGTAACGGCCATCGTAAAGCTTGATCTCTTTGACATGTTCAAACTTTATCTTTTTATCGTTCCTCAGATGCTTTTTTACAGTGTTCCAGTTGCTTTTTTTATTACTGGTGTTTTGACTTTAAATAAACTCTCTAACGATAACGAGATGGTTGTACTTTTTGCTTTGGGGATCAAGCCCAACCGTATTATTTGGATCCTTTCCAAAATCTCGCTTTTTCTTTCGGCTATACTGCTTTTTACATCACTGGTCGTCGTACCCCATGCCAAACAGCTCTACACCAACTTTATCAATTATAAAAAGTCCAATATTACGTTTAATATCAAAGAGAGCTAGTTTGGGCAAAGATTTGGTACCTGACTAATTTACATCGGTAAGAAGAACATCAATGATACCTACAGCGATATCGACCTATACAAAAATGATGAGGAAGGTAAAGAGATGATGATCATCTCCGATAAAGCACGTATCTCCAATGAAAATATGCAGGTACAGTTTCGGCTTACCAACGGCAAAGCATTCCTCTACTCATCTGATCGGGTCACCCAGATTAATTTTGACCCGCATACATCAATACCGGTTGAGAATCTTTTTCTTATAGATATAGTAGGTTGAGCCTAACCACAATAGAATAAATACTGGAATTGTCCAAAGATAGAGTATCCCTGATAGAATATTAAAGAGTGCGAAATAGAAGATAAGACTTAAAAAGATATGAAGATAGATCGGACTCTTTTGGTGCCGTGAATTGACAATACCGAGGGCCAGATATAAGGGAAGGGCCAAAAACGGTAAAAGTGAGACAAGGATAAAAGTGATAAATCGGTCCTGATTGTTTCTATTGACCAGGATGTCATCCCATATCTCAAATACTGAGGTATAGCGTAGT
>JBFEYF010000197.1:0-3977 GCA_041562295.1 Sulfurimonadaceae bacterium | reverse complement strand
GAACCGCAGTCCAAAAACAGGCTACTAAAGGCGTCTACATGCTTAGAGAAGTTGTTTGGTTTAATTCCGCTTCACACAACTTGCAAAGCTAGACGGAACGAGCCTCAAAAGTTCGTCATATGCTGAGACAGACATACGATATATCTACATAGGGGTTATACTTCGAAATCCTGCTTATGTAGAATCACAGGTGAAGCAGCCCGCCTCTTACGAGGGGTTAAAGACTTACGCTACTGCGTAAGCTGGGCGATAATTTGTGTTGTTTGCGTTTATGCAATGTGAGCCGTATAACGGGATGCTCAGCCCGACATGCAACCTAAAGCGACCTGCTCCTGTCGAAGCCAAGTCACCCCCGGGGATAAGAGAACAGACAACACAAAAATCTGACTCTATTAAATGTAATTATATCCAAATTAATTGTTTATTTTGTTTGAAGAGACTTAAATGCGGTACACTGCACGTGAGCCTGCTGCTGAAGCAGACCCGGTGTCAACGTAGAGTAAGGGGCTAAGTTCCTTACTCGTTTATCTTATCTTTGATCTCTCTGGCCAGTGCCGAGATCTTATCGATCTTCTGCGTTCCGTTAAGGCTGTTGTCCAAAAGGACGTTGACAAAGGCCGAACCGACGATCACGCCGTCCACGCCTTGCGCCTTCTCTTTAGCCGTCTTTTCGTTGACGCCGAAACCGACAAATACCGGCGTGTCGCTGTGACGTTTGACTGAAGCGATCAGCTCGCCCAGCTCCTCTTTCTGCCCGCTCCCGGTGATCCCGGCATAGGCGACCATATAGATAAAGCGCTTGGCGTTTTGGACCACCTGCTTGACACGTTCGTCACTGTCTGTCGGGGCTACAAAAGCAATATTTGCCAAGTTATTCTGTGTAAACAGCGCATCATAAGCTACCGCCTCTTCATGCGGCAGGTCCGGGATGATCATACCTTTAAGGCCCAGTTCTTTGGCCTCAGGCAAGAGTTTCTCCATCCCCTGATGGTAAAAAGAGTTAAAATAGCCCATCCACAGGGTATCGACATCACCGGATATCGCCTTGGTGATCTCTTTGACATCGCTGAATTTCACACCCCGTTCCAAAGCCATGTGGTTCGCTTTTTCGATGACCGGACCGTCAGCTACAGGGTCTGAAAAAGGGATGCCAAGCTCCAGCATATCGACACCGTTAATTGCCATCGACTTACAAAGGTCAATCGTGAAACTGTTGTCCGGCAGTCCCGAGGTAATATAAGCTACAAGCTGTTTTTCACTAGCCATAAATCTACTCCACGTTAGGTACTTGTTTTAAAATATCCGGTAAAGGGGCCAGCTCTTCATCCATACGCAGGTTGTCATTCCACATCGTCATATGATCATCACAGGCCAAAAGCCAGTCGACGATATCACTTTGGGCCGGGCCCTTTTTTTGACGCATCTTTTCCAGCAGCTCTTCGACCTCGATAGCAAACTTGTTAATCGGTTTGATCTGTAAAAAGCCGGTGGCGGATTTTATATTATGAAAAATTCTAAAAAGTTCGTTGACATTGCGGTCATAATATTCAGGTTTTTCCAGCTGTACGGTCAAGAGTTCTATCGCGTCGGTACTCATCGCAAAATGGTCCAAAAACTCATCGACGATTTCGTAGTCGAAAGTCTCTTCTAAAACTCTTCGTACGCCCATTTACTTTCCTTAACTTTGCAATTATGCCATTGTTTAGGTAGAATTCACTTAAAAACGATACTATTATCGTCAATTAAAAGCAAGAATCGAGCCCAGTGGATGAAGACAAAAAATATTAAAACGTTACAATCTTTTAAAAACAAAAAACCGATCACGATGATCACGGCATACGATGCGCTTTTTGCGAAGATTTTCGAAGATGAAGTCGACATGATTTTGGTCGGTGACAGTCTGAACATGAGCTTTTTGGGAGAGGCGGACACCCTTTCGGCTACCATGGACCAGATGATCTACCACACCAAAGCCGTCTGCAACGGAGCGCAGACAAGCTTTATCGTCTGTGATATGCCTTTCGGTACCTACCTGGATGAAAAAAGCGCGCTGAAAAATGCCGTGAGAGTCTACCAGGAGACCAAAGCCGATGCCGTTAAAATCGAAGGCGGTATGGAAAAGTGCCAGATCATCAAGCACCTGGTCGATAACGGAATCGCCGTAGTGGGCCACATCGGGCTGATGCCCCAAATGGTCCGATCCGAAGGGGGCTACAGCGTCAAAGGCAAGGACGAAGCGGGTAAAGAGAAGATCCTCAAAGATGCGCTGGCTGTCGAAGCTGCAGGCGCCTGTGTCCTGGTTATCGAAGGGGTCAAAGCCGATATCGCGGCGGAAGTTGCCAAAGCCTTGGCCATTCCGGTCATCGGTATCGGTGCCGGTAAAGATGTCGACGGACAGGTACTGGTCTGGTCCGATATGCTTGGCTTTTTTGAGTGTTTCAAACCAAAATTTGTCAAGACCTACCTGGAAGGCGCCTCACAGGTACGCCAGGCGGTCAAACAGTATGTCCAGGAAGTCGAATCCAAAAACTTTCCGGGACCAGAGCACACCTACTAAACATGAACGACAACTTCCTAGCTACTTCTACCAAGCAGGAGACCCACTACGAAGGGTCACTGCGTCCCACCACATGGGATGATTATATCGGACAGGAGCAGATCAAAAAAAATCTGCAGGTCTTTGTCAAGGCTGCCAACAAGCGCGGCGATGCCCTGGATCACACCCTTCTTTTCGGCCCTCCGGGTCTGGGTAAGACGACACTGGCCCATATTATCGCTACCGAGATGGATGCCGATATCAAGGTAACTGCCGCACCGATGATCGAAAAAGCGGGCGATCTGGCTGCAATGCTGACCAACCTTGAAGCCGGAGACATCCTCTTTATCGATGAGATCCACAGGCTCTCTCCTGCAGTGGAGGAGATCCTCTACCCCGCCATGGAAGATTACCGACTGGATATCATCATCGGAAGCGGCCCGACGGCGCAATCGGTCAATATCGAACTTCCGAGATTCACCCTCATCGGGGCGACAACCCGTGCCGGGATGATCAGCAACCCGCTGCGTGACCGTTTCGGTATGCATTTTCGTATGCAGTTTTATACCCAGGAGGAGCTTGCCCGTATCATTTCCCACGCCGCGGATAAACTGGAGAAGCCGGTCCAGGAAGATGCCGCGCTTGAGATGGCCAAACGCAGCCGCGGAACACCGCGTATCGCGCTTCGCCTTCTGCGACGTGTCCGGGACTTTGCCGAAGTGGAAGATGAGCCCACCATCAAGTTGGGCCGGACCCAGTATGCCCTGCATCAGCTGGGCATCAACGACCACGGCTTTGACGAGCAGGATATCAAGCTTTTGACCCTGTTGATGGACAACAAGGGTAAGCCTATGGGGCTGAGCACTATGGCAGCAGCACTTTCAGAGGATGAAGGGACGATTGAAGATGTCCTGGAGCCCTATTTGTTGGCAAACAACTACATCGAACGTACACCGCGTGGCAGAAAAGCGACTCCAAAAACCTATGAGCTTTTTAAACTAACACCGCAGCAACTTCAACCGCAAGGACTGTTTGAATGAAACCCAGCTATTTCCTCGGTATCTTGATGCTGATCTCCATCTACTGGATGGGCATACTCTACCGTCCCTTTTTGCTTAACATCACGATTGCCATCCTTTTGGTACTGGCTACAAGCGAAATCTACAAGCTTACACTAACTTATTTCAACCGCCCTTTTTGGGCATCTTTGGCATCGACGGTCATACTGGCGGCACTCTTTTTCCTACCTATCGTCTACTTTATTACGACGATCGTCATCCAGATCACCCATATCGATCTGAACCTTCTGACAGGGATGGTGGAGCAGTTTAATACATGGGTCAAGACCGACCTGCCCTCATCCCTGCAGTTTCTCAAACCCTATCTGACCGATATCGCAGATCCCCAAAATATCTCAAGTATTGCATCGGGGGCACTTGAT
>JBFEYF010000196.1:0-4030 GCA_041562295.1 Sulfurimonadaceae bacterium | reverse complement strand
TTACACGTTCGAGTTTCAATGAGAACGAAGGTACGCTAATTACAAAGGAAGAAAATATCATGGAAAAACCACTTGTTAACGGTATCGCCCTGGCAAAAGACCAGGCACGTTTATCTCTTGCCGGTGTTATCGACCGCCCGGGTATCGCATCAGATATCTTCAAAGCTTTGGCCCAGGCTGAAGTCAATATCGATATGATCGTTCAGACTATCGGTCACGACGGTAAGACGAACCTTGACTTTACGGTATCCAAAGATGAGCTCAACGATGCCAACAAGGTCGTACAAAACTTTATCGACAACCAAGAGATCGAAAGTGTCACGACAGATGACTCTATCGCCAAAGTCTCTATCGTCGGTGTCGGTATGAAATCACACTCCGGTGTTGCATCCAAAGCTTTTGAAACGATGGCTAACGAAAACATCAACATCATGATGATCTCTACGAGTGAGATCAAAGTCTCTATGGTCATCGCCCAAAAGTATTCTGAGCTAGCCGTACAAGCTCTTCATGACGCTTACGAATTAGACAAATAACCGATGTCGCTACTAGAACAGTGGACCCTGGAGCAGATCCGAAACGATGACCCCATGATGGGGTGGCTGGAAGAGCGCCGTTTCGACTTTGTTCCTCCTGTTCAGGCATCCATCGAACAGATCATGAGCGGTGCGACCATCGTTCTCATCACGGACCGTGACAGAGAGTGGTTAAAAGAGTACATCATGAACAAGCTCAACCACCCCGACAATGACCGCCCTATTTTGCCGATTGTGGATATGCATGCCATCTATCCGCATCATGACCTGATGACCGGCGGTGAGTGTATCGATATGATCGAAGATATGCTCTCTATGTCCTACAAAGAGAACTACTTTTTTTGGTACATAGGCAAAGGGGATGACAAGCGGGCTGACATCGCCAAGCGTGATGACAACAGTATGTTGTGGGTTATGGACGAAGAGGTCCAAAACAGCTTTCACCTTCACTCCTTTGACAAACTGCTTGATCTGAAGCTTTTACAGCTTTATAGACTTTTCGACAAAACGCTCAGCGGTGCACTTTTTGGAGAGTATACGATTTAACAAAGATAGGCCCATATAGGAGGCATCATGCATCTGGATACCAACCATATCCCCCTCAGTCAGATCCTTGTCAATGCCAATGTCGAAGAGGAGCTGGAACAGGTTCAAACCGCACTGGCAACATTTTCTACCGTCATCATCTATCATGAAGACTTTTTGATCGAACATGCCAAAGAGGTCACAAAAGCCGCTTATATCGCCGAAGCTACGACAAAATTCATCGTCATAGCAGGGCTTAGTTTTAACCAGTATGTGCAAAATGCGCTTTTAAAGCTTTTTGAAGAGCCGCCACGCAATATCCGGTTTATTTTAATCACCCCCAGTAAGTCGATCCTCCTTCCCACGATCCTTTCCCGCCTGCCTATCTCCAGACATGCGGAACACCGATATGAAGAGGTCACCTTAGAGTTCTCCTTTAAGAACTTTGATCTGGCTACCATGTATGCCTTTTTAAAAAAGCATGAACGTATCGGTAAGCGGGATGCCAAAGCGATGGTCGAAGCGATGTTTTTGCAAGCCTCCAGAGAGCTGGGCAGATTGACCCATGAACAGCTGCATGCTTTTGAACGGGCACTGCCGCTATTGGAACTCAACTCCCGCCCCTCCACACTCTTTACCGCGATCCTGCTCAATTTTCTACCCCAAAAGGGCTGATCTATGAGATTGTACAGACTCAATAACAGTATCGACGCCAAATCCCAGTTGGAAGATCTGGGCGTTGACAGCGGAGCCAAAAAACTTCTCGAAGAAAAGATGCAGTACCATCTGATCAAGATCGAGCAGATGCATGTCGCAGCAGCCAATATCCTAAAACAGGACGCGCTCTCTATCGGTGCCGAACTGGCCGTACCCAAAGGGGTCATCACCTGCGAGCACAAATATGTCGATGCCGTACTGATGGGGACAACCAAGCATCTGAAACTTCTGTCGAAAAAAGAGTTGGCCCAGCCCTTCGGTCTGAAAACCCTGGCACATCAGTTGAAAGCCTTTACTGATGAGAGAGATGACGATCTGCAGATCATGGGTATTATCAATGCCAATGATGACAGTTTCTTTAGCGGCAGCCGCTTTAAAGATAGAGACGCGGTAGCCAAAATCGAAAAGATGATCCAAGAGGGTGCGCATATCATCGATATCGGCGGTGTATCCAGCCGTCCCGGGAGTGACCCGGTCTCTGCCGACGAGGAGCTTAAACGGGTCAAACCCATCATCGATGCCGTCAAAACACACAGACTCTACGAAAAGGCACGTTTCAGTCTGGACAGCTATGCCCCGAAAGTCCTGGACTATGCTCTTTCCAGCGGTTTTCATATCGTCAATGATATTACCGGCCTGGCCGACGATGACGTGTGCAAGGTAGCGGCAGGGTATGATGCACAGGTGATTATTATGCATATGCAGGGAACGCCTCAGACGATGCAGGCCGATCCAAGCTATGAGAGTATCATCCCCGAAGTGACCGACTTCTTCCAGGAGCGTATCGAAAAAGCCCAAAGCTTTGGAATCAAAGATATCGTACTCGATATCGGTATCGGTTTTGGCAAAACACTTGAACACAATCTGATGCTATTAAAACATCTCAGACACTTTAAGAGCCTGGGCTTTCCGCTCCTGGTCGGTGCCAGCAGAAAGTCAATGATCGATCATATTCTGCCTACCCCCATAGAAGAGCGCTTACCGGCTACACTGGCTATCCATATGGAAGCTTTTAACAACGGTGCCTCCATTATCCGATGTCATGATGTACGCGAACATCTTCAGGCGTTGAGCATCAACCTTGCATTGAAAAAGGTTTAACCCTTTTCTTGCTTTTTTCAATCTATTATTAACTATCTCCTGCTATAATCGCACAAAATTATAATCACCTCAAAGGATCGACATGTTTGGTATGGGCTTTACTGAGATCATGTTAATTGCGATCATTGCCGTACTCTTCATGGGGCCGGAAAAACTACCGCAGGCCATGGTAGACATCGCCCGTTTTTTTAGAAAAGTCAAAGGGACCATCGCCGATACCAAAGAGGATCTGGAACGTGAACTGCAGATCTCCGATCTCAAAGCCGAAATGCTCTCTTATAAAAGCCAGCTTGACGATATGACCAACGAAGTCAAAGGTGTGACAAGCGGCAGCCTGATCAAGGATGAGATCGAAGATATCAACAAGACGATCAAAGATGTAGCCACACTTCCCCAATCCCAGGGTGAGGAGACAACTACCCCACAGACGCCCAAGGAACCCGAGCGTGAAGTCGTAACTTTTAAAAAGAAGAAAACACCGATCCAAAAAAGTGATGATACCGTCACTGACGAAAAGAGTAAGGAAGCCTAAGCATGTTTGAAGAACTAAAGCCCCATCTGGTAGAGCTGCGCAAAAGGTTGGCCTATTCGATGCTGACCCTCATCTTTTTCTTTATCGTAGCGATCTTCTTTTATGAACCGGTTTTGACCTGGGTGACCCAGCCCCTGACCGATGCACTTCCTGAAGGCGGTAAAACGACAACCCACCAGGTAGGCGGGGTCTTTTTTATCGCACTGAAAGTCTCTTTTTTTGCATCGATCATCTTCTCTTTGCCTATTATTCTTTGGCAGGTCTGGCTTTTTATCGCTCCGGGGCTTTACGCCAATGAAAAAAAGCTGATCCTTCCTTTTGTCGTAGGCGGGACCTTTATGTTCCTTACGGGTGCGCTTTTTGCTTACTATATCGTCACACCGTTCGGGTTTGAGTTCCTTTTGTCTTTCGGTGATTTCAAGTTTACGCAATATATCGATATCGAAAACTATGTCGGCTTTTTTACCAAGATTCTGTTCGGTTTCGGCCTCGCCTTTGAGCTTCCTATCTTTACCCTTTTTCTGGCGATTATGGGGCTGGTCACCGACCGTTCATTGACCGAATTTTTCAAATATGCGATCGTTATTATCTTTATCGTCGCGGCACTCTTGACACCGCC
>JBFEYF010000195.1:0-4048 GCA_041562295.1 Sulfurimonadaceae bacterium | reverse complement strand
TGCTTGTATCCAAAGAGCAGCAGGTACGCAACCGTATGGGTATGCGTCATCCGGATGCTTTGAAAATGGAAGTCGCTGTCAACGGCGAAAAGCAGGAGAAGATCCTTTTCGGTGCTGACGGAGCGATCGGGGATGCGACGACATTTTACTTCGGTGATATGAGAATCGACCTTCGCTACGGTGCGAAGCTTATCGTACTTCCGTTTGCGATTAAACTCAAAGACTTTGAACTGGAGCGCTATCCGGGTTCTATGGCTCCGTCATCGTATGCCAGTGAGGTGGTCCTGATCGACGAAGCCGAAGGTATCCGTCAAGATTACCGTATCTATATGAACCATGTACTGGATCACAAAGGTTTCAGACTCTTCCAATCCTCTTATGACCAGGATGAAAAGGGTACGGTACTATCTGTAAACTACGATTTTTGGGGTACGACGATCACCTATATCGGCTACCTTCTGTTAGCGATCGGCTTTTTCGGTACCTTCTTCGTCTCAAGCAGCCGCTTCCAGAGGTTGCGAAAAGAGTTGGCGAAACTCAAAGAGGCACGTTCGGCTGTCGCGGCAGCAGCTATTACTCTCACCGCTTTACTGACGGCATCTGCCCCATTACAGGCGCAAGAGACGGCCAAGGCTCCGACACAAGAGGAGATGTACAAGCTGATCAATGCCGTTGAGAAGACTCATGCCGACCGATTCGGCCGCCTTATGACACAAACGGATAACGGACGTTTGGAGCCGGTAGATTCGCTTAACAACAAGATCCTTCGCAAGGTCTATAAAAAGAGCTCCTTTATAGGCCTTAATGCCAACCAGGTTATTTTGGGCATGATGACCAACCCTAACGTCTGGCAGGCGATTCCTATGATCAAGCTGGACAACCCTGAGATCGCCAAACTGTTGCGTATTCCAGAGAGTGTCAAGTATGCCTCCTATATCCACTTCTATCCGCCGTCGATGCAGGGTGATTATCTGTTGGAACATTATGTAGGCGATGCACGCAGAAAGCCTGCAAAAGAGCGTAACCGTCTGGACAAGGCACTCTTAAAAGTAGATGAAGCGGTCCATATTACGCAGATGGTTTTCAACGGTATCCTTTTTAAGATCTTTCCTAAGCAAAATGATGAAAACAACAAGTGGTACAACCTCTATGAAGTCTTCTCTTCGATGCAGCCGGGTGCACCGCAGATCTTTACACCGGAGGAAGTCGAGACGATCCGCCAGCTTTTTCTAAACTACTTCAACGCTATCGATGCGGGTGTCAAAAACGAAGATTTTGCCCAGGCCGATGCGGCGCTTGACAAGCTGGCATCATTCCAGAAATTCAGTGGGGCTTCGATCTACCCGGGGGATTTCCAGATCAGCCTTGAGATCGCCTACAACCATATCGATATCTTCATCAAGCTGATGATCGCCTTTTTGGTTATCGGTTCACTGCTTTTAGTCACGGCCTTTATCACGGTGCTTAAACCCTCACTGCAGTTTCCGCGCCTGATCAAGGGGACCTACTGGCTGTTGGGAGCTCTGTTTGTCATCTACACGGCTGGACTGATCGCACGCTGGATCATCGCGGGCCATGCACCGTGGTCCAACGGTTATGAGGCGATCGTTTATATCGGCTGGGCGACACTGCTGGCAGGTTTCCTGGTAGCCAAGAACTCTTTGATGACCTTTGCCGCTACGGCACTTTTGACCGGGATCACACTTTTGGTAGCGATGATGAGCAACTTCGATCCGCAGATCACCAACCTGGTACCGGTACTTAAATCCTACTGGCTGACGATCCATGTTTCGATGATTACGGCAAGCTACGGCTTTTTGGGACTTGCCGCGATCCTGGGCTTTATCGGTCTGATCCTGTTTGTCGCGCTTAACGATGACAATGCCAAGCGCCTCTCCCTGGCGATCAAAGAGCTCAATATCGTAGCCGAGATGGCTATTTTGATCGGCTTGGTACTCTTGACGGTAGGAAACTTTTTAGGCGGTGTCTGGGCGAACGAGTCGTGGGGACGTTACTGGGGTTGGGATGCCAAAGAGACCTGGGCACTGGTCTCGATCCTTGTTTACGCAACCGTTGCGCATATCCGCTACATCCCGAAATTTTACAGCGACTTTAAATACTCGGTCATCATCGTGGTATCGTACAGTTCGATCCTTATGACCTTCTTCGGGGTCAACTTCTACCTTTCGGGGCTTCACTCCTACGCCAAGGGTGATCCGGTTCCGGTTCCGACATGGGTCTACTTCTTTGTCGCAACGATCGTAGCGCTGATTATCGCGGCGGCTTTTAGAAAGAAGCGGTTTATCAAATAAATATTTTTTCCTTAAGGGCTTGAAACTCAGGCCCTTTGTCTTTCCTGTTATTTTAAAGATATAATAACTTCTATGAAACATAATCCACAACAGACACGATCCAGACTTTTAGATGCAGCCTTTTTGGAGGTCTATACAAACGGCTATCACGGTGCGGCGACAGCATCGATTCTTAAGAGTGCCGGTGTACCCAAAGGGAGTATGTACCACTTTTTTAAATCCAAAAAAGAGCTTGTCCTTGCCGTTGTCATCGAACGCATCTTTCCGAAGATGGAAGCTTTTTTTGATTTTGAAAAACAAGAGGGTGAAACGGTCTTAGATGCTTTGCAACGCATCTTTGAAAAGATGTCGATGCATGAGATGCTGATTACTAATGGCTGTCCTTTGCATCGTCTGATCGTAGAGATGGCACCTTTAGATGAGGATTTTGACCAGCTGCTTACCCAGGAACTGCACCAGCTGACCCAATCCTTGAGTGACCTTTTACGCTCAGGCATCGAGGCCCAAGAGTTTACTGCTTTTGATGTAGAGAATGTCTCAAGTTTTCTAATCAGCGCTACTTGGGGTATTCTTTCGTTACCGCCCAAACAATCTTCCAAAGAACAATTTCTTTCCCAGACACAGCTTTTTACAGACCTTTTAAAACAGTACACCTTATAGATTAGACCATTCAGTCTATTTTTAGGAATCTTTTTCTATAATCTTATTTAGACCAATCGGTCTAATATAAAAAAGGAGATATTTATGTTCATTGTACAACCCCAGTCTCAGCCGGATGCACAACCTCTTTTGGAGGCTTTTTTAAAGCAGTTTGGATCGGTGCCGCCCCATTTTGAATTGATGGCGACCCTCAATCCGAAACGTTTTGAGATCTTTGTAGAGGAGATTATCTATCTTGCAAAGCATCCGCATATAAACCCGGACTTTTTTGCATTTTTACGTCTTTATATTGCGACAAAAGAGTCCTTTGCCTACTGTCAGCAGTTCAATACTAAACTTTTGCAAAGCAAGGGCTACAGTGAAGAGCAGATCCAAAAAGCTGCGACAGATTACATAAACTTTCCCTTAGACGAAAAACACCGGTTACTGGCTCAAAAAGCACTGCTTTCAATCTACGAGCCTGAAGAGTTTCAGTCTGAAGTATGGAGCGGGTTAAAAGAGAAAGGGTGGTGTGATGCGGATATTTTTGATGCTGTTGATCATGCGGCTTTTTTATTTAAAAACGCTCGGGTGATTAAAGCATTCAGTCAGTGAAGTCGTTACCGTTTTGTATGTTATATAAAGAAGATACACCGCAAGGCATACGGTGTATAAAAGTAATGAAACTTATCTTTTCATATGCATCTGACGGTGCTTCATAAACTCCTTTTTGGAAATCTTCCCATCGTTATCGGTACCATACATAAAGTAGACCTCAGGGATTGAACTCCCATATTTTAGACAATGTTAAAGAGAAAGCCGGAATTTTGGTTATTTATTACGTTTTTTACGAGAAAGTCATTATAATAGAAACATCTTGAGAAAAAAAAGAGTTGGTCATGAAACAGATACCGTGGGTTGGTTGGATAGTTATTTGTTTGGCAATGGTAACGCAGGCTGTCTCCAAAGAGGCTATATTAAAACTCAATACTGAAGGCCATACGGGTACGATCCGTTCGATCATGGCTACCTCAGACCATAACCAGATCGTGACAGCCAGTGACGATAAGACGATACGGGTATGGGATGCGGCTACC
>JBFEYF010000194.1:0-4082 GCA_041562295.1 Sulfurimonadaceae bacterium | reverse complement strand
TGATCCGTTGCTGGCTCTTTGGAGAATACGTCCATACCGGCAAAACGGATCTTGCCCGACTTAAGCCCCTCTTCCAAAGCTTTTTCATTATAAAGATCACCGCGGGCACAGTTGATCAGTACCACGCCGTCTTTCATCTTCGCGATCTCAGGCGCATCAATCATATTGATCGTCTCCTGATTTTTAGGCGTATGGATTGTAATGATGTCACATGCTAAGATGTCATCAAAATTAGTCGTATACTCAATTCCCAGATCTGTTGCTTTGCTTGCAGAGATATAAGGGTCATAAGCGATAACATTCATCTCAAAAGCTTTGGCTCGGATACCGACACGGCTACCGATATTACCGAAACCGATAATCCCAAGTTTTTTGTCTTTCATCTCATAACCGTACCACTTCTCACGTTTCCAGATACGCTGGTTTTTAAGGTGATCGTGTGAATAGGGAAACATTCTCATACACGAAAGCATATGTGTCATCGTAAGTTCAACTGCGGCGATCGTGTTGGCAGTCGGTACGTTCATAACGATGATACCCTCTTTGGAACAGCCGTCGATATCGACATTATCTACACCGACACCTGCACGGACAACAGCTTTAAGACGTTTTTTCGCCGCATTGATAAACTTCTCATCTACATCTGTTGAACTTCTGGTAATAGCGACATCGGCGTCAGCTACAATATCCAAAAGTGCTGTCTTATCAATATCAGCTGCGAATATCATATCGATAGCAGGGTCATTTCTTAGGATATCAAGACCCGCCTCATGAATATGATCACAAACTACTACTTTATGTTTTTCCATTCTTTTTCCTTAAACTTATCTCTTATTGATCTCTCTAACTTGACTTGTAATACCATATTTTCTTAACTCGTCTACAATAAAACGAAGTGTCTTTTGACTGTTCGAGTAGAGTATCACACCGATCTCATTTTCATACCGTTCTATTTTATGGTGAACCTGAGATTGATCTAATACCTGTTTAAGACAGAAATAGTGGTAGTCACTCAGTTTTTGCGTCTGCAATCTGAAGTTACGGATACGCTGTTTATACTTTTCATCTACGCTGTTGAGAAGATTTAAATCGATTCTGATCTCGGTTACAGGATAGTAAAAAGCGTCATCTCTGTCTTGATCGGTTTTACTTAACCAAGCACCTTTGAGCGAGGTGTGGTTAAAGTCTTTAGGCTGCTTTTGCATTTGCAAAGGGCTGGTTTCAAGCTTCACCTGGTTGATATCTATAAAGAATATCGTAATAAATATGACGACAAGCGCCAAAACCGCTGAAGCAATACCATACAAAAGCAGCTTATACATAGGATTATCCTAGTTGATCTTTAATCAGATCTCCTAAGGTATTGGTTGTATCTTCTTTCGCATTAACCGCTTTAAGCGCTTCTGATTCCATGATACGCTCTAACTTACGTACAGAAAGACGGATACGTTCTCTTTGTGTATCGATTGCAACGATAACCGCTTCGATCTCTTGGTCTTTTTCAATCTCTTCTACATTAAGAGGAGCCAGATCTTCTGTACGGATCAGTGCATCGACACCGTCTTCGAGTGAAAGGAAAACACCGAAATCTTTGATATCACGTACTTTACCTTTGACCACTTCATTCGTATTGTGGTCAGCTGCGAACTTCTCTACCGGAGACTCTTCAAGTACTTTACGGTTTAGAGAGATCTTTTCCGTGTCACTGTGGATCTTAGCAATCTTAACTTCGATCTCATCACCAACCGATAGTGTATCTTTACACTTAGCATTTTTATCCCATGAAAGATCCTGGTTGTGAAGAAGACCTTCTACCTTGCCGATCTTAACGAAGGCACCGAAATCTGTCAGTGTAGAGACTGTACCCTGAACGACATCACCCTCTTTATGTGCTTTAGTAAACTCATCAAAAGGTTTAGCAAGAAGATTTTTCAGTGATACACGAAGCTTGTGCTTGTCCGGATCAATTTCGATAACCTCTACGTCGATCTCTTCGCCTTCATTTAGATACTCTTTCGGAGATTTGATATGTTTATCCCAAGAGATCTCAGAGATGTGAAGGAAACCTTCGATATCGTTACCCAGGTCAACAAACGCACCGTACGGTTCGATATTGCTTACCGTTACTGTGATCGTATCACCCACATCCAGCTCAGAGTTTACCTCTTCCCAAGGATCAGACATAACCGCTTTGATAGACAGTGACAGGTGACGCTTGTCTTTATCATAAGCGATCGCTTTAACATCTACCGTATCACCCTCTTTATAAAGTTTTGCAGGATTTACCGGCCCTTTATAAGAGATCTCGTTGTAGTGTACCAGACCGTCAACGCCGCCCACATCTACGAACATACCGTAGCTTGTGATCTTCTTGATCGTACCGGTGATCACTTTATCCTCTTCCATCAGTGCGTCGATAAGAGATTTCTTACGCTTACGCTCTTCACCAAGGAATTTTTTACGTGAAAGTACGATAGACATCTCATCGGCATCAAGCTTGATAATACGTGCTTTGATCTTTTTACCGATGTTGTCTTCATTGTCTTTAAGTGCAGCAAGTGAACGCGGCATAAAGAAAGATACGTTGTCAGCTTCTACAACATAACCGCCACGGTTTTTCTTGGTAATTTTACCTTCGACAAGAATATCTTCGAAATCATCTTTGTGTACTTCGATAAATGCAATCGTCTTTTCCTGCTCAACAACTTTCTTATGAGAAATTACCGGACGCTCATTTCTGTGACCTGAAACGATAACCTCTACTTTGTCACCGACGTTGTACTTTAGATTGCCGTTTTCGTCTTTGATCTCATCTAACGGCAAAATACCCTCTAGCTTGTCGCCTACACCTACCAGTGCGACTTCATCTTGTATCTCTACAATCTCACCTTCTGTTTTACGGCTTTTTTTGGCACTTTGCTTTTCGTACTCTTCGAACATACTTGCAAAGTCTTCATCTTCACCGTTTAACAACTCATTTACGTGGTTCATACCATCCCTTTTGCAAAAAATCCTCTTATTATATCTAAGAAAACTTATACCTACACTTGTAAATGGTCGTTTTTCGGGGGAATTTTTCTGAAGTGGCTTAAATATCACGCAAAAAGGAAAAAGCAGTGCCCAATTTTGCTATTTTTATTTAAATTTGTGATATTTTGTCTTTAATCTGTTCAATAATCCAGTTCGGTGTTGAAGCGCCCGCTGTTATGCCGCACAGCTTTTTATCCTTAAACCAGTGAGGTTCAATCTCCTCGGGCCCCTCTATCAAATAGGCATCCGGACATGCCTCTTTGGCGATACTCAAAAGCTGTTTGGTATTGGATGAGTTCTTTCCGCCGATGACGATCATCACGTCAGCTTCTTTGGCCAACTTTCTGGCTGCATCCTGATTCTCAAAAGTGGCATTACAGATCGTATTAAAGACACGCACCTCTTTATGATGGAGTATCAGCTCATTGATCAGTTCCAGGTAGTTTTCCACTTTTCTGGTCGTCTGTGCGACTACGGCAACCCGTTCTCTTAAGGGGAGTGATGCTAACTCCTCTTTGGTCAAAACCACATAAACATCCCCTTCGGCATAGGAGCGCACACCTTTGATCTCAGGATGATTTTCATCTCCGAATATGACGATATCGTATCCCTGGGCACTCATCTGCTGAACGATCTCCTGGGGTTTGGTCACATAGGGACAGGTCGCATCGATAATAGCGACCTCTTCATCTTGAAGATGCTGCAGTTCATCCTTTTCGATCCCGTGGGTACGGATGACGACCGTGTCACCCTTGTGGAAACTGTTGATATCTTCACTCAAACCGACACTGAAGTTCTCTTTGAGTCGGTTGATCTCTTTACTGTTATGAATCAGCGGCCCGTAGGTCGATGCACCGACGCTGTTTTCGGCTATCTTGATAGCCCGTTTGACACCGAAGCAAAAGCCGTAGTTTTCAGCAAGTTTGATCTTCATGACGAACCTTTGCTATTTGGGAAAGCAGATCAAAAAAGTTAGGAAAAGAGGTATCGACACATCCCACATCTGCAACTTTCATGTTGGCAACAAGCCCTGCAACGGCAAAACTCATAGC
>JBFEYF010000193.1:0-4084 GCA_041562295.1 Sulfurimonadaceae bacterium | reverse complement strand
TCTTCTCATTGTACTGGTGGCTATAGAGTAGGGGTAACGCCTGGTCCCATTCCGAACCCAGAAGCTAAGCCCTACATCGCTGATAATACTGACCCTTTCAGGGTTGGAAACGTAGGTCGCTGCCAGTCTTGAGATTTCTTCTTTATTCAAACTTCCAAATACAAATTTTTATTAAAACACAAAATCATTAATAATCTAGTAACAGTTTCTATATACTATAATATGAATAGTTCCATATATAAAGATGAGGGGTTCAATCATGATAAAAAGATCACTTTTTAGAGCATTAGCAGTCATATTTTTGATCGTTTCACAGGGGCATACAGAGATTTACAAGAAGCCCGATCCCTCTGATCTTATAGATAGCAGTGTGATAAAAAAAGATTCAGAATATAAACTTGTTTTTTTCGGATATGCCGGTTGTTACCACTTTTGTGATCCCAGGTTGCGCCAGATTGACCCTATCTATAAGGAGATCAAAAAAACTTTAGATATTAAAATGCTTTTTATTGATATCTCTGAAGCAAGTACACTTAAAGATGCGCAAGCTTTCGTTAAAGATGTGAACAAAGAGTTTGAAGCGATCAATCCGGATTCGGAAACTATTAAGCTGTTGCAAAAAAGATTTAAAGATGTTTTTATCAGTAAGATGCCCGATGGTGAATATTTGCATAGCGGTTTTTTGTATCTACTCAAAAAATATGATCAAAAATATTATCTGGAAAAAATTTATTTAGAGTTTTCAAAGAGTGCTACTGTTGTTACAGATATAAAAAAGATAACGGCAGGTAACTAATAATTTTTGTGACTTACGCTAGTATCAGAATAGATGAGATAAAATAGCGAAAAAATAAAGAGGGAATTTTCTATGATGAAACAAATGTTTATGACTGTACTATTTACTTTGGCTTTGACGCTTACGGCCAATGCAAAAATGAGCTCTACTGAAATCTTTGAAACACTGAAAGTATTTGAAGGGGAGTGGGAGTTCATCGAGGGTGAGCAAAGAGGCAGTTGTACCAAGGGTGCTGATGCTGATGCTGCAATCGTTTATAAAATGATCGGTAAAAGTACTGCTGTACAGGAAGATCTTATGCCAGGAAGCGCCTATCAGATGGTTACGATGTATCATCTGGAAGATCTCAACGATAAAGAGCTGATCGGTACTCATTACTGTGTTAAAAAAAATCAGCCTGCTTACAGAGCGGATCTTATCAACTCTACAACGGAGAAACTGGTTTTTAAATGTGACGAAAAACGGTCCAAGCTGTGTAAGGGTGACGAACCTTACGGCGGAAGCTATGTTGATTCGATTGTTTACGAAATCAGTGACTCAGACGGCAGTGAGAAGTTGACTGTTCACTATATGGGCCGAGGTCAAAAGCTAAATGACCCAGGCTACACACGATGTAAGTTTACTCGATAGTTAGCTACTCCTAATTATGATCAGGTGAGAGTCTATTACCTCACCTGATTATCCCCAACTTTTTTTCAATACCAACGACAGCTTAATAATTACACGCTACAATACTTTTTATGAAAAAGCATATTTTAATAACCAATGATGACGGATATGAAGCTCAAGGCCTGAGGGCGTTGATCCAGGTACTCAAAGAGGATTATCAATTAACCGTAGTGGCACCATCAACAGAAAAATCTGCGTGTGCGCACAGTTTGACACTTACCAAGCCTTTGCGATTTATCTCCGTAGATGATGATTTTTATAAGCTCGATGACGGGACACCGACCGACTGTATCTATTTGGCACTCTATTCAATGTTTGAAGAAAAACGGCCTGATATGGTTATCAGCGGTATTAACCGGGGAGCCAATATGGGTGAGGATATCACCTACTCAGGTACGGCAGCCGGTGCCATGGAAGGTGTGATTCACGGTATCCCTTCGATCGCTATAAGTCAGGTTTTGGCCAGTGGTGACCAAAGAGATGTCGATTATACTTTGGCTGCAAAAACAGTTAAAAAAGTTGTAGACAAGATCTTTGACACATCTTTCCCGCTGGATGAGAGAGAGTTTCTCAATATCAATGTACCCAACGTTGAAGCGGATGCGTGTAAGGGTATAAAAATTACGCATGCGGGGTACCGTAAATACGGTAATGATGCCCATCTTCACAGAAATCCCAGAGGAGAAGAGTATTATTGGCTGGGTCTTCATCCGCTAGAGTGGGGAACGCGAGCGGGTAAAGAAGGTATGAGCGATTTTGACGCTATTAAGGATGGCTATGTCTCGATCACCCCGATAAAAATGGATATGACCTCCTATGAAAGAATTCAAGCATTAGAAGCGTGGAACGATGAAATATAAACGTCTGGAGATGCTTTTGGGGGAAGCAGAAGCATCTTTTTTGCGTCAGAAGAAGATACTGCTTTTGGGTGTAGGCGGTGTGGGCAGTTTTTGCCTTGACTGTCTCTACAGAAGCGGTATTGAATCCATTACCATCGTGGATTTTGACACCTATGATGAGACCAATCAAAACCGCCAGATGTGGTCCGAACTGCATCTGAATGAAGTCAAGGTGGATGCACTGAAAGAGCACTATCCCAAGGTTGAAGCTATCAATGTCAAGATCGACCGGGAGTGGGTAGATAACTTTGACTTTTCACCCTACGACCTGGTCTTGGATGCAGTAGATGATATTCAAGCCAAGATCGCCATTGCCCATAAGTGTCATGCAAAGCTTATCTCTTCAATGGGATCGGCCAAACGTACCGACCCTACGTCGATGGCTTATACGACGATATGGAAGACTTACGGAGATAAGTTCGCCTCGAAAATCCGTTATGAATTGAGAAAAAGCGGTTTTAAAGGGAAGTACCATGTCCTGTTTAGTACACAAGAACCCCAGTGTAAAGAGAAGGGAAGTTTTGTCGCCGTCACAGGCAGTTTCGGTCTGGCTTTATGTGCCAAGGCCATAGAGTATCTTTTAGAGTCCTATGAGGCCTAGGGTCAGAGCCTGTAAGCTTGGAGCTTCCCAGTGGATTCAGGGAGCGCCGATTGAGATCGCTTCGCAAAAGGGGCTTATCCTTTTACACTTTTGGACCTTTGGGTGTATTAACTGTCTGAATGTACTTAAAGATCTAAAAAGACTGGAGTATAAATATCCTGATACCTTAACCGTTGTCTCCGTACACACTCCAAAATTTGAGAAAGAAAAAGATATTGAACTTTTAAAACGTCAAATAGAGTATCTTGATATTACACACCGTGTCGTTCAGGACAGGGATGCCAAACTGTGGGACTGCTATGCAGTTAAAGCATGGCCCACCTGGGTACTGATCGATGCCGACGGATATATCATAGAACATCAGCAGGGTGAGAAGAAGTTCGAGCTTTTTAATCAGCAGATCAGCCGGCTTACAGAGGAAGCAAAGCCACTTCCAGAATCGCATACCGAGGATGCATTGGTCGCGATCGAGGTAGAAGGTGAATGGAGTGCTGTGGCCACACGAAATACACTATCAATCTATAAAGGCAAAAAAAAGATCTATCTGAAAAGAGGGTTTGAGTTCATTACGGCACTGCTATGGGATAAAGAGCGGCTCTTTATCGCCGACCGTGAATCGGGGAAACTCTACACTCTTAATTGCCGTTCAGGGCAGATATCTGTATTGAAAGAGAATCTGCGTGCACCCTGGGGGATGGATAAAGTGGGTAATACCCTTTTAATGACGCTGGCGGGCAGTCACAAAATTGCGCAGCTGGATCTTAACAGTGGAGTGTTAAAAGAGATCGCAGGCAACGGTTTTGAAGGATTGCGTGACGGTGCGGGGGATCAGGTATTGTTGGCTCAGCCCAGTGCCGTAAGCGCAGATTTTGACAGAATATGGTTTTTGGATGCGGAGACATCCTCTCTTCGCTATATTCAAGGTGAAGAGGTCTATACAGAGTTTGGTGAAGGCCTTTTTAGTTACGGTGACTCTGATGCGAAGAGATTGCTGCAACATCCCCAGTCGATGGTTATGGGGCGGATGGAAGATGGATGCGGCGCAGGCCGTATCTTTATTGCCGACAGCTATAACGGCAAGATAAAAGTGTATAATCCTATAGATAAAAGTATGATGAC
>JBFEYF010000192.1:0-4087 GCA_041562295.1 Sulfurimonadaceae bacterium | reverse complement strand
GATTCATCTGCGCTCCTTTGAATGGGAGTATGACTCCAAGCACGATGCGCTAAAGCTTGTCTTTGAAAAGCAGTTCTCATCACTGGAGTCGATGGATAGTTTCTTGCAGCTTTTTAAATCGGAACTTGCAAAGATGAAAAGGGCTGTCCCACTTTTAAAAATGAAACTGCATAAATCGTTTGCTACGACATCGGTAACCCTGGAAGTGTGGCAAAAAAAGGGGTATCAACGCCGTTACGAGAGGGGTAAATCATTATGATACGACTGACTGTCTCGGCGCTGCTTTTGGCAGCTGCACTTCTTTTTTCACTAAGCAGCTCATGGATGAAAAAAGAGTCGGCTATTTTAAAAGATAACAGAGAGCTGATGAGCTCGGAACTGGAGAAAATATCCGTAGTACAGGATCTGGATCGAAAGGTCCGCAGCCATATCAAAAACCGTGCCGATGTGACCGAGTGTGATGTTAAAGGACGTAAAAGCCTGCTACGTTTTTATGACCGTTATGCCAAACGTTACAACTTTGAGATCGTACGTTACCTGAAACGTGAACGGGGACTTTTGACCTTGGAGTTTAAAGCATTGATCCGCTCAGAAGACGATCTTAGATCCTTTCTTAATCTCAAACCCAGAGGTATCGTTATCTCGGTAAACCGTATCGAACAGCGAAGCGGTACGACACTGCTAGTTTGTAAACTTTACGCTTCATGCAGGGAGCAGTTATGAGACACTATTTAAAAGAGAAGGTACTTTTGAGCGTCATTTTTTTAACACTGCTCTTCGCATTGGCTTTTTACAAATATGATCTGCTTTTAGAGCGTTTTGAGACAGAAGTGGGGCATGAAGCGGTCCTGCAACCGAGTATGATCCAAAAACGTATGTCCTACTACAAAAAACTGTTACAAAGAGCCAACGGTACGACGATGCTTTATGTCAAAGAGATCACACACTTTTTGAAGGTTGAACCGTGATGCGTCAAAGTAGAGCTTTCACCCTGGTAGAGATGGCGATGGTACTGATCATCATCGGATTGATTGTGGGGGGAAGTGCGAAGATCTTTGCGACACTCTCAAAGAACAGTAAGGTGACGCAGACAACGCAGAAGATGGAACGACTCGCGGCTACGATCGAAGGGTTCGCCTTGAGTTATCACCGCCTGCCGACACTCAAGGAGTATGAAGAACTGGCCCTCAAACATCAGGATGGCTGGGGCAAGAGGATTGTTTATATCCCCGAAAAGGAACTGATGCATAAAAACAGGCTTTGCCAGAGCAATGCAACCCAGTTACATCATCAAGAGGGTGATGCTCTGGTGCGTAATCTCGCGTTTATACTCTTAAGTAGCGGTGCCAACAGAAACCGACAAACGCGTTTTTCCCAAGAGGATGGCGCCGTGCTGGAAAGCGCCAAGTTCGGATACGAAGCGGACTTTTACAGGGATGATGTCGATCGTAAAGAGCCTTTTGACGATATCATCATGGAGCGTACGCTCTTTGGCCTCAAGTCCCAAATAGGGTGCGAATCCAAACAGCTGAAGATACTCAGCGGCGCTGTTACGAAAAGCCAAAGAGGCGGTATTTACCGGGCACGATTTTTTGCCAACCAGGAGGATGTCAAACTTTTTTGGTGCTTCAGGAGTGATCTGCAGCTGCAAAGCCGACCTGATATCGGCAGATGTGAGGGATCGGATCCGTTGAGCTGGAAGCCGGCCTCCTCATTAGAGCTTTATGCATCCACAGTGACACAAAAAGATAGAGGCGCTCACAGGCTAGAGCTTTATCTTCGTAATAACTTGGGTCAGGAGACATCACGAACGATCCTCGTTGATGTCTCAGAGTAGGGGAAACGTTATGGTAGAACAAAAACCGATCGGACAGTTTTTACTGGAGCAGGGGATTATCACGCCCCGTCAAATCGAAGTGGCGCTTTCTGTACAAAAAAGCACCAAGGGCTATCTGGGTGAGATCCTGGAAAAACTGAACTTTGTAACTTCCGAGGAGATCGCCCGTGCGATTGCGTCACAGCAGGAAGCTGAGTTTATCCGGGTGGAAGAGTATCTGATCGATCCGGAAGTGTTGCGTCTGATTCCCAAAGAGGTGGCTTTGGACAAAAAGGTGCTACCTTTGCGGGAAGATGGCGGCGAACTGCTGGTAGCCGTCTTTGACACGACCGATATCACGACCATCGACTATCTTCACAAAAAGACGGGGCTTATCCCCCGCCTGGTCGTGGCGGATAAAGAGAAGCTCAGATCGATGATCGAACTGCACTACTACCAGTTGGACAACCCCATAGAGAAACGGATCGAGAAGCTGTTGGAATCAGACCTGGAAGATGTCGATGTGGTAAAACTGCTAGACCTTCTGATCGAGAATGCGATCAAAGACCGTGCCACCGATATCCATATCACGCCTGATAATGTTACGGTACATGTCTTTTTCCGTATCGACGGTGTTTTAAAACATTATTACGCTTTTGATTTGAGACTTCAGTCCAAGATGGTAGCGCGAACCAAGATCCTGGCCAATCTTGATATCGCCGAACAGCGTCTGCCCCAGGACGGCGGGTTTTCCCACACCTTTTTGGACCAGGAGTATGACCTGCGTCTGTCCACTCTCCCTACGGATGAGGGTGAAAACATCGTCATGCGGCTTTTGGCCCGTTCCGGTTCTTTGGCTAATCTGGAAGCCTTGGGGCTAAGCAGCAGCGAGCTGGCTCAGCTTAAAAGCTTTTTTCTCAAACCCTTCGGCATGGTTCTGGTTACCGGTCCTACCGGAAGCGGAAAGACGACGACCCTTTATGCGGCACTCAGAGAAGTGGATGCTTTAAGCAAGAATGTCTTGACCGTGGAAGATCCCATTGAGTACCACTTCTCCTTTATGAAGCAGACGCAGATCAACGAAAAGAGCGGCTACACCTTTGCCAAGGCGATCCGCCATTTTATGCGCCAGGATCCGGATGTGATGCTTGTGGGTGAGATCCGGGACCATGAGACGGCACAGCTGGCTGTCAGGGCCTCTATTACCGGACATCTGGTACTTTCAACGCTGCATACCAATGATGCGGTCGGTACGATCCCCCGACTGCTTGATATGGGTATCGATCCGGATCTGGTCTCTACCGCGTTGTTGGCTGTCGTGGCACAGCGCCTGGTACGCCGAGTCTGTTCCCACTGTGCAGAACAGGTGGAAGTAGACGGGTCGTTAGTGGGAGAGGAAGCCGGTAGAATCTACAAAATTTTTAAGGCATCTGAAAACGGATGTGATTTTTGTAAACAGACCGGCTATTACGGCCGTACCGCTGTGATTGAACTTTTACCGATCGATGAGGTCTTAAAGTCGATGATCGCTGCTAGAAAAACGACTCAGGAGATCATAGAGTACGCCAACAGCAACGGCATGAAGACGATGCGGCAAAACGGTTTGGCAAAAGTGATCGAGGGGATTACGACACTCGAAGAGATCAACAGGGTAACGTTGTGAAAGCTTTTGTCGTAACCTATATCGGACCTGACGGGCATCGTTACAAAGAGCTTTTTGAGTCTCCCGATATCGAGACGCTCTCCGCATTTTTGCAGCGTCAACCCATCTATATCTCAAAGATCCGTCAAAGCGGCCTTGTAGAGACTTTTTTCGCCAAGTTTTTTGCCAAAAGGATCAGTGACGATGAGATTACCGAAGTCTTAAACACGCTTCACATTATCGTCCGCTCCGGTCTGCCTGTCCACCAGGGGTTGGAAGATCTGGCTTTGGAGACACGTAACAGCAGACTTAAAAAGATGCTGCTCTCTATCGCCGATGCGGTAGCCAACGGGAGCAGTTTCTCCGAGGCATTAGAGCTTTACACACCGCTTTTTGGTCAGGAGACGATCAACCTGGTACGTATCGGGGAGTCAAGCGGTGTCTTGGAGGAGACACTGCTTAAAGCCAAAGAGTTTAAAGCCAAGACTGCGGCACTAAAACGTAAACTCAAATCGGCGATGATCTACCCCGCGCTGGTTTTGACGGTGGCTCTTAGTGCGATATTGGTATGGTTTATCTTTGTGCTGCCGCAGTTGGAGACGATGTTTGTGCAAATGGATATCGAACTC
>JBFEYF010000191.1:0-4100 GCA_041562295.1 Sulfurimonadaceae bacterium | reverse complement strand
ACATGGTATCCCGCCTGGGCAGAGAGTTTGGCCACGGTAGCGATGATATCATCCGCTTCGAAACCCTTTTTTTGCAAGGTGGCAAAGCCCATCTTGTTGATCCACTCGATCGCGACCGGCAGCTGTTTTTTCAGATCTTCGGGAGCTTCGTCACGGTGGGCCTTGTATTCGGGGTCGATCTCGGCTCTGAAACTGGGGCCCGGAGCATCCAGTGCGAAAAGCAGATAGTCCGATTTGAAATCTTTTTCGATCGAGGAGACGAAGTTTAAAAAACCGGTTAAGAGTCCGGTGGGAAACCCCTCATGGTTTTTCAAAGGGGGCAACGCGTAAAAGCTTCTGAAAAAGAAGCCGAAAGTATCTATAATCGTAACAGTCGGTTGTGCCAAAACGATCCTTACTTCAGGGCCATAATGGCGTCGATCTCATCTTCTAACACCTCATGGTCAAAACCGGCATCGGCAGCTTTTTTCAAAGCGAAAGTGATACTCACTTCACTCAGCGGATTGTTGACAGGAATGGCTGTTTTTACGATATGCAGTGCCAGGGCGTACTCTTTGACTTCTGAAGGCGCTTTGGTCGGGTTGTCAGAATAAAAGATCATATTAACCAGCTCTTCATCAAAGCCCCAGTGTTTAAAGATCGCGGCTGTTACGGTCGCCGTGGTCTCTTCGACAAAAGAGTGTTCCACCTGTGCGATATTGTGCGTTGCGGAGATCTCGGATTTAAAAGTCTCGCTCTCATCGTTTTGCAGGATCTCATCGGCGATGATGATCTTTCCCGTCTCCTGCATCAGTGCCGCTAAAAAGAGCATATCTTTTTTGGAAGGGTCGATACGTTTGTACCAACGGGTAATCAGCTGTGCCTGCTTGGAAGAGATATCGGCAAAGTTGTCGGGTGAGACATTATAGGGTGCCATATCGACTTTAAGCAGTTTGCGAACCGATGCGGAAAGTGCGATCGAGCGTGTCATACTCATACCGAAAAGGGAGACCGCCTGCTGAACAGAGCTGATCTCTTTGCCAAAACCGTACAGAGGTGAGTTCGCTGATTTTAAAAGGTTGGCGACGATCATCGGGTCATGTTCCACGACTGCGGCCAGTTCTGCAATACTTCCGTCGGGTCGATCACAAATAGCCTGCATCTCTACCAAGGTCTTTGGCAACGGTGGAAGCGCTTTGATACGCTCTAATATCGAAGGATTCATCTTCTTCCTTTGAAAAAAATCTTTTAATTATAGCTAGTTTTCTTTTGCTAACTCTTTAGCTAGAAACTTTCCGGTGTAACTGCCGGTCTCGTTAAACGTATCAGCCACCTTCTCCGGACAGCCTGTTGCGATCACGCGACCGCCTTTACTTCCGCCTTCCGGCCCCATGTCGATGATATAGTCGGCATTTTTGACCATATCGAGGTTATGTTCGATCACCAGTACCGAGTTACCAAGCTCCACAAAATGGTGCAACACTTTCGTCAGACGGTTGACATCGTCAAAATGCAGACCCGTTGTCGGTTCATCCAAAATGTAAAGCGTCTGTCCCGTATCTTTGCGGCTTAGTTCCTTGGCCAGTTTGATACGCTGCGCTTCACCGCCTGAAAGGGTCGTGGCATTTTGCCCCAGGGTGATATATCCCAGTCCCACATCTACCAGGGTCTGCAGCTTGATTTTGATCTTGGGAATCGGAGCAAAGAACTCCAACGCATCCGTAACCGACATCCTCAAGACATCCGAGATCGTTTTCCCTTTATAGAAGACTTCAAGTGTCTGCGGGTTGTACCGCTGTCCGTGACACGCATCACAATCGACCATGATATCGGGCAAAAAGTGCATCTCGATCTTGATCGATCCCTCTCCCTGACACTTCTCACAACGGCCGCCTTTGACGTTGAATGAGAAACGTCCCGGACCGAAACCTCTCACCTGGGCATCTTTAGTCTTGGAAAATACCGTACGGATCTCATCCATCACTCCCGTATAGGTAGCCGGGTTGGAGCGCGGGGTCCGTCCGATCGGGCTTTGATCCAGGTAAATCACCTTATCAAGCATCTCCAGCCCCTCGATACTCACCCCTGCGATCTTTTTGACCTTTTTGGCATGGTTTAAGAGTTCCCGTGCAACCGGTAGCAGCGTCTGAAGTACCAAAGAGCTCTTACCGCTGCCGCTCACTCCCGTGACACAGACGAAGTTGGAAAGCGGGATCTTGACATCACACCCCGTGATATTGTTGATCGTCACATTCTGAATCTCGATCCACTTCTCCTGGGCACGGCGGTGAAAATACTCGATCTTTTTCGTACCGTTAAGATATTGGGCTGTGAGAGTATCGCTTTGCATCAGTGCGTCGCTGCGCCCCGCAAAGACGACATCTCCGCCGTAAACTCCTGCACCCGGACCGATATCAACGATATAGTCCGCCTGTTCGATCGTCTCCTTGTCATGTTCTACTACGATGACCGTATTGCCTTTTTGCTGCAGTGAACGAAGCGTCCGGATCAGCTTCAAAGTATCGCGTTCATGCAGACCGATACTGGGTTCATCCAGGACATACATCACACCCGTAAGGCCCGAACCGATCTGGCTCGCGATTCGGATACGCTGGGCTTCACCCCCTGAAATAGTCCGGGCATCACGCGAAAGGCTCAGATACCCAAGACCCACGTCATAGAGGAAAAAGAGGCGCTCTTTGATCTCATTAAAGATCGGTGCCGCAATCGTTGCCTGCTGTTCGCTCAAATAGGTGAAGTTTTTTTCATCCTGATAGAAGTTGTGACAGTTTTCGATAGGCATCGTGATCATATCCGCAATCGAGTGATCAGAGACCATAACGGCCAGACTCTCGGGCTTAAGACGGTGCCCGCCACAGCTGTCGCACACCTTTTCGGACATATAGTCATTAAGATCTTTTTCATCTTTGAACATATCGTAGGCGATCTTGATCACACCGGGCCAGACCCGTTTAATCGTGTGCTGTTTCCACTGAAGTTCCACCTCTTCGATCGAACCGTGGATAATCGCTTTTTTCTGATGCTCTTCAAGCTCTGAAAACTCACACTCGGTATCGATACCCAGCGTCTTACAGAAGGCCTTGAGAAAAGTAAAGTAGTACCCTTTGTTAAAGCCGTAGAGGATCTTTACGGCACCCTTTTCGATACTGAGATGCTGGTCAATTACCTTATCCAGATCGATCGTATAACGAATACCCAACCCGTCACAGGTCGGACAGGCTCCCTTGGGTGAGTTAAAGGAAAAAGATAGCGGTTCCAGAGGCTCAAAAGAGATCTTACAGTCAAAACAGGCCAGGTGTTCGGAAAAGTGGATATGGTCACTCTCCAGGCCCAGCTCTTTGGCATTGAGGATCTCCAGTTCGATCTCACCGTAACTCTCTTTAAGACCTTTTTCCACATCCGAGGCGATACGCTCTTTGTTCTCCTCTTTGACGACCAGACGGTCGATGACCACTTTGATCGTATGTTTTTTGGTCTTGGAAAGCTCGATCTCTTCATCCAGACGGACCATGACACCATCAACCATAGCACGGACATACCCTTTTTGGCTCAAAGACTCCAGCATATCGTGGAACGTCCCCTTCTTTTCCCGTACCAACGGTGCCGAAATAACGATCTTGGCCCCTTCGGGAAGCTTAAGGACTTCAGCGATGATATCGGCAGAACTCATCTGGGAGATCGGTTTTTTACACTTATGACAGTGCTGTTTGCCGATACGTGCATACAGCAGTCGCAGATAATCATAGATCTCGGTGATCGTTCCTACCGTAGAACGGGGGTTTTTCGAAGTCGTCTTTTGATCGATCGCGATGGCCGGTGTCAAACCGTCGATCTTATCCACATCCGGCTTGCCGACACGGTCAAGGAACTGGCGGGCATAAGAAGATAGCGATTCGATATAGCGTCTTTGCCCCTCTGCATACAGCGTATCAAAAGCGAGTGTCGATTTACCGCTGCCGCTAAGCCCCGTAAAGACGACCAGCTCGTTCTTGGGGATAGAGAGGTTAAGGTTTTTCAGGTTATTTTCACGGGCTCCGCGTATCTTGATCTCGTCCATAACGACCTTCTAATATTTTTGTGATATATTAGCCAAAAGAGTT
>JBFEYF010000190.1:0-4102 GCA_041562295.1 Sulfurimonadaceae bacterium | reverse complement strand
TCTTTGAGCTTCTCTTTTTGCTTGACACCGAACTTATGCTCCTCATCGATGATCACAAGCCCCAGATTTTTTATCTTCACACCAAAAAGCGCATGGGTACCCACAACCACATCAAGCTCACCCGCTTCCAGTCTGGCCAGTGTGATTTTTTTCTCTTTTGCCGTCACAAAGCGGTCGATCTTGGCTACCGAAATACCGAAATCTTCCAAACGCTCCTTGAGCGAGTGATAGTGTTGACTGGAAAGGAGCGTAGTAGGCACCACCATAGCCGTCTGGTAACCCGAACGCGCCACAGCGACAATGGCATTCATCGCCACTTCGGTCTTACCAAAGCCTACATCCCCGCTTAAGAGGCGGTCCATCACTTTTGAGCTTCCCATCTCCTCGATCATCTCTTGGATCGACTGTTTCTGGTCCGCTGTATAGTCAAAACCGGCAGAAGCTTGGAACCTGCGTATCTCGGCATCATCCACATCGATCTTGGGAGCTTTGAGCAAAGCTCGCGATGCCGCAAGATTGATGATCTCACCCGCAATCTCAAAGAGACGCTTTTTGACCGTATCTTTAAGTTTGGCAAAACTTCCTTTACCCAGGCGGTCTAAAGCCGGCAAACTTCCGCTGTCAGCCACATAACGGTCGATAACCTGCAAAGCATCCACGGGGACAAGAACCCTGTCTTCACCCTGATAGACTAGGGATACAAAATCCTTGGTCCCGCCCATGACCGTAGCCTGGGTGATCTTCTCAAAAAGGGCGACTCCGTACTCTTCGTGCACGACATAATCACCCGGTTTGAGTTCATCCAGGATAATGGTCGCTTTGCGTTTTTTGCTTCTTTTGACTTTATGGTTGATCGAAAGGATCATCTCCTCGGAGCTGATAACACTGAAGGTATATCCGGCCTCGACAATCTTAAGGTTCTGGATATGCTCCAGCCCCTCCTGCTTTAAAGCCGAACTGTTACGCGAAATGACCGTGATCTTTTTCTCTTTGTGCAGTTCTATCAGTGAGAGGGGATCGATCACCTTTAGAGGTTTATAATCACTCGCCTCATGCATCACTTCCAAAGCATCAAAATAGCCCCTTTCGATCTGAGGCCGATCCAAAGCATACGTATCTTCGATAACTTTATCAAAGTTTTTGAGCATTACCGCACTTTTGTTCATCACAAAAGCCTCGCTCAGATCATCTAAAAACCAAAATCCCAGACTCTCTATATCGGTTGCAAATCCGTTGATGTCTGCCGCTTCGATCTTGGACTCGATAGCTTGACGCTCTTCATCACTTAGTGCCAAAAATGCGGGGAAGATCGTCAAAGACTCCTGCTCTTCCTTATCACTTTTTTGCGTATCCAGGTCAAAAAAGCGCATCGATTCGATCTCATCATCAAAAAAGGATAGACGCATCGGCTTTTCGCATCCGATGGGGAATATATCGATGATATCGCCCCTAAAAGAGACCTCCCCTTCCATCTGCACAATATCGACAAAGCTGTAGCCCCAGGCATGCAGTTTGGATTTAAGTTCGGCATGGTCAACCGTATCGGCAAAACTGAGCGTCTGTGTCGCCAGCAGTCTTTTTATCGGAAACTTATGAAAAAGTGTCTTGATCGGAGAGAAGATGAGCGGCTTGACACTGTGACGGTGATACGTATCAAGCGCCAAAAAAAGCTCATTAAGCTCCTGCTTAAAACTTCTCAGATCATCCATAAAACTGGCTCTAAAATCTGGCAGCTTCATCGCTTTGATCCCAAGATAAGCAGCCATCTCCAATCCTGTATCAGCCTGGGATTCGTTTTCTACGATAATGATCTCGGGATGCTCTTGTACCGTTTTTAGATATTCAAAAAGTGTGGCGCTTTCCACGGTCTAACCTTTGGATTGTACCCCGCCAGGGGCAGTGAAATAGTTGTTTGGGAAGTTTATGCAGAGGCAGGAGTTGGTTCGTTGTTGCTGGCTTCAGCTTTGATTTCAGGCTCTTTGACCTTCTTCGTTATCTTTTTTCCGCTTTGCTGGGGACGCTCCTTAAAGTGCGATTCCCCTTCGAAGACCGCCTGGGCTTCGATGACCAGTTCGCTTGAAGTTACTTTTCCTGTCATACGACCGTCAGCATGGATTTCGATACGTTCTGCTTCGGCAGAACCCTCAACCGATCCCTGAATGATCAGTTTTTTTGCGTGGACTTCACCATTAATTGTGCCATTTCGTCCCACTGTGATTGAAGCACTTGAGTGAATGGTGCCTTCAAAGTTTCCATCAATATAAAGTGCGCAGGTGAGCTCCATCTCTCCTTTGATAAGAGATCCTTCCGTAATGATGGTTGTGTTATTGTGCTCTTTTGATGGTTGATTGCTGCTATTAAAGACTGCCATGATACCCTTTTCTCCTTGGTAAATATTTGCTTATAGTTTTTGGCTGACCACGTGACAAACTGTGTCGGGTCTAGGACACGTTGGATGTAACGGATCTCATAATGAAGGTGTGGACCGTTACTCATTCCAGTGGTACCAGTATACCCAATTAAGTCCCCTTTTTTGACAAAATCACCCGGTTTTCGGGCAACTTTATTCAAATGGCCGTACATCGTCTTGAATCCGAATGCGTGATCCAAAATAATCAGGTTTCCGTAACCGCTTCGCTTATGATATCCTGCATATTCGATCACCCCGCTGGCTGTCGCATAGATCGGGGTATTCATACGGGCTCGTAAATCCAGACCGCGGTGAAATTCGCGTCGGTTCAGCGTAGGATGGACACGGAAGCCGTAACGGCTTGTGATACGTGTACCCTTTAAAGGCCAACCGCTGGGGAGGTTCTCAAACATGTAAGCGACCTTTTGGCTCCCCAGTGAAATACTTCCCACACGGTCAACCAGCGAAAGTTCCGTGTGCGTCTTTTTGGTCTCTTTCAGACCGATCAGCTCTTCAATGTCGGAAAGCTGATCTGCAACCAGTTCAAGTTCCTGACTTTTTTTGGCGATCGCTTCCTCTTTCTCATTGACCTTGGATTCCAGTTGTTTATTCTTCTTCTCTAACAAGGCATACGCTTGTTTCATCGCCTCTTTTTTCTGGGTGATGGTATCAAGAGAGTAGTTTAGATAAAAGATAAAAAAACCGCCGGCAGCAAAGATGGCTACAATAGCCAAAGCCCCGTAGATGACCATCTTTTTGATCATCTCGTGCAGGTTGTACTGCTTGATACCGCGGCTGTCATTAATGGTAATGGTAAAACGTTTCTTATCCATCTGCATGATCAGTCCTTCGTAAAAATGCTTCTACGACGACAAAAGAGCCGAAAACCAGATAGTTTTTATCGGGTTCGATAGCGTTAAAATCCTGGTAAGGTATAGCTAAATCTTCTAAACTTTTTATCAGTTGCTCTTTTTTCAGAGCTCTCTCATCATCTATATCAATAATATAAACCGTATCAATCACACTTTGAAGTGTCTGCAATATCTCATGATACGACTTATCTGCAAGAGTATTATAGACTAAATTGACTTTACTCTTTCTATAATGCTTTTTTATCGCCAAAGCAGCGAGCAAATTATGCCCGACATCTATGGTCACATTTGGGGCAATTTGTGTCAGCCGCCCAAAAAGGGTAGCCGGTCGAAACGATGCCAGATCTTTTCGGATCCCGACACTTCGTACCGCGGCCAAAGCGAGTGAAAAGTTATCGACCAGGTACTCCGCTTCGGCTCTTTGGGCAAAATTTTCAACGATCTGAAGATCCTTCGCCTCAAGGTCTACATTATAGAGGTCAAAAGGTACTTCTCTGGCACGTTTGCGGATCACCTCCATCACGTCATCGCTCTGTCTGGCCGTAACAGCCTGTTTTTGGACCGCATTGATCTTGGTTAGCGCCACGTCACCCGGTGTCGTTCCCAAAAAATCTGCATGGTCCAACCCGATAGGGGTCACTACGGTCAGGATATTGTCAAAGACGGCTGTCGCGTCATACTCTCCCCCCAAACCGGCTTCCAGCACCACATAATCGCACGATTTAAAAGCAACCATGGCCAACAGCGTGGTAAACTCAAAGTAGCTAAGCGACTCCTGCCACTTCATATCCAAGAAACCTATCAGCTCGTTAAACGCCGT
>JBFEYF010000189.1:0-4151 GCA_041562295.1 Sulfurimonadaceae bacterium | reverse complement strand
GTCATCGGCTGGATCTTTCACAATATCTACACGACGATCGTCTACGGTTTGCCCACAGATATCCCTACGGCAGAAAACAGCTTCAATATGCTGGTAACACAACAGCCCTTTACGCAGCTTGTCTGGCATACCCTGGCCACAGCCATCGTTCTTTTTGTCGTCTATAAAGGGATCAAGTCCGGTATTGAGAAGATGAATATGATCCTGATGCCGGCACTGATCGCTATCCTTTTGGGTCTGCTTTTTTACTCGATGTTTTTTAGTGACGCTTTTACCCGCTCTTTGGAGTTTATGTTCTATCCCAACTGGGACAAACTCTCATCCGAAGGTATCGTACGGGCTATCGGCCACGCATTTTTCACCCTATCCATCGGTATGGGGGCTATTTTAACCTATGCCGCGGCATTGCCTAAACATGTCAATATCACCAAGGCGGCTTTTTTCGTCACCCTCTTGGATACTGTCATCGCACTCATCGCGGGTCTGATGATCTTCGCCTTTTTGTTTCAGTTTGGAAGCGAACCGGCCAAGGGACCGGGACTGGTCTTTCAATCTCTTCCGGTGATCTTTTCGCAGATCGGTCTCCCCGGAACGATCATCGCCCTGCTCTTCTTTTTAGCCTTGGCCTTTGCCGGTCTGACTTCGGCCGTCTCCCTAGTCGAGCCGACAGTTGAGTATTTCAGCAGCCGATTTAACTACTCCCGTATCAAGGCCGTCATAACTTCGGGAGCCATCTACTACCTCATCGGTATCCTGGTACTGCTTTCTACGACAGAAGGGGTCGGAGAGTACCTCTCTGTTACTCTTAACAGCAGCTCCTCATTTACCCTCTTTGATATGATGGAGCAACTCACCGATGCAATCTTACTGCCTGTTTCGGGTCTGGCTATGGCTATCTTTGTCGGCTATGTGATCAGCCAGGAAAAAGTCTCCAACGACTTAAAAGAGGAGATGGGAACAGTAATCTACAAAACATGGCGTTTTTCTGTCCGTGTCATTGCACCGGCCGCACTGGTTTTCATGCTATTAAACCTGACCGGTATCATCGAGATCAAAGCCCAGAAAGCTTCCCAAGAGCCTATTGAGCAAAAAGAGCGGTAGCTTTAGACTACCGGACAGCTGATAACAAACTCTGCACCGTTATCATGCTCTATCAGCTCTAACGATCCTTTACAATGTTTTTCTACGATCATCTTTGACATATACAGCCCCAATCCCGTTCCGTTACGCTCTTTTTTCGTCGAGAAGTAGGGATCAAAAATCTTGTGTCTGATCGGCTCAGGAATTCCCCCGGCGTTATCCCTGATCGATACGGCTACCCTTCCCGCTTCAGGTTCAAAAACCCGTATCATAATCGTAGGATAGTCAATACTCTTTTCCGAAAAGGCATCGCAGGCATTTTTAAAGATATTAAGCAGTACCTGCACCAGCTCTGAATTGGCGACCTTGATCTCTTTAAGCGTTTGCCGCTCCTGATTGATACTGATATCTCCGGACGTAAAACTGCTCTTCATGATCCGGATCGCGCTCTCTATCATTTTATGCAGCTTCACCGGTTCATGACTGGTTTTAGGAGCGAAAAAGCCCCTAAACTCATCGATTGTTTCGGACATAAAAAGCGCATAGCCGTCGATATCTTCAAACTTCTTCGTAAAAAAAGTTTCATCATAGCCGTCGATCTCCATCTTGATGCGAAGGGCACTGGTCGCAGCGGTCAAAGCACTCAGCGGCTGACGCCACTGGTGGGCGATCATACTGATGAGCTCACCCATCGTCGCATGCCGCGACTGTTCAAAAAGCAACTGCTCCTTTTCACGGTTTTTAGCGATCTCCTCCTCGACCCGCAGCTCCAGTTCACGATTGATCGCTTCCAATGCTTCCTGGGCTTTTTGCTGATACTGAAGCTTCTCCTCTTCACTGCGCTGCAACGCATCCTTCATATCCGAAATCTGCTGCTTTAATTCATGGGTTCTCTTATCCACTTCGAGGTTCAGTATCTGCTGAAGGTTCTTGTTGGAAAGGATCGCATTATGGGAAAGATAGGTGTAGATGATATTGAGAATCCCTTTTTGGGTCATAACCCCCCGCAACACACCCTCGGGGCTGATCACGACGACCCGTCTGTGATGTTTCCTTTGCATCACGTTCAAAGCATCACTGATACTGACAGCGCAGGTGACAGAAAAAAGCGGTGACGCCATAAACTCTTTTATCGGCTTATCAAGTAACCGTCCCTGGGATAAAAAACGTATAATATCCCGCTGTGTGATGATCCCTGAGGGTTCTCCCTCTTTGGTTGCTATCAGACACTCCGTCGGAGAGTCGTTAAGTGCCTCCAGATGATCTTTCAACACTTCGTTTTCATCCGCCACAACGGCGCTGTTGCGATCCACGACCAGCTTCATCGGCATATCGGAAAGCTCTTTGATATCATAGTCCGTAGCATCTTTGATATCATTGCAGCTGACCACTCCGCTGAGTTTTCCCGTTGCGTCCGTAACGCCCAGAATGGAATCTTCCTGTTTTAACATCGCAGACGCATCCAAAAGAGAGGCTTCTGCCCCGATCGTGGCTAAAGGGTTGATACGGATATCACGAATGGATCGGTCCAAGCCTGCTTCATCTATGACGGCATCCAATATCTTATGAATCGAAAGATAACCGTACGCTCCATCCGTTTTGACTATAATGTTGTGGATACGATAGTGGGTAATCGTATCAATCGCCTCTTTGATCGTCACATCGGAGCTTACAGCGACCAAATCAAACGTAGCTATATCTTTAACTCTTTTCATCACTATCCATTACTCTTATCTTTGTAAATGATAGCTAAAAATCTTAGATCTCTATATTAATAATCAGAATTCAAAAAAGTTCTCTAGAGGAAGAGAGGCACCACCCCAAAAAGGTGATGACTGTAGTAGAAAAGAGGGAGGGTTAAAACTGGATCATCCCGTCAATCGGAGAAGATGCAGTCGCGTAAGGGCGTTTAGGAATACGTCCCGCAAGATAGGACATACGTCCGGCGATGACGGCATGTTTCATAGCCTGGGCCATCATCATCGGGTCCTGCGCCTGGGCGATAGCCGTATTGGTCAAGATCCCCTCGGCTCCCAGCTCCATGGCATAGGCAGCATCGGAAGCACAACCGATACCGGCATCTACGATAACCGGTACGCTGATCGCTTCACGGATAAAGACGATGTTGTAAGGGTTTTGTATCCCAAGACCCGAACCGATCGGTGCAGCCAGAGGCATCACCGCATGGGCACCCGCATCTTCCAAACGCTTAGCCATGATCGGATCATCCGAGGTATAGGCCATAATGGTAAAGCCCTCTTTGGAGAGCACTTCACACGCCTTAATCGTCTCCAGTACATCCGGGTAGAGGGTCTTTTGCGTATCACCGATCACTTCCAGTTTGATCAGATCGATCCCCGTCGCCTCCCGTGTCAGACGAAAAAGCGTGATCGCCTCTTCGGCCGTCGTACACCCCGCTGAGTTTGGCAGGAACTTGACATTGGTATCTTTAAAAGTATCCAGAAGGTTCTCTTCATCCGGGTTGGTGATATTGACACGGCGAACGGCTACCGTAATCAGTTCTGAACCGCTGGCCAATGTAGCCTCTTTGGTTGTCTGGAAATCTTTATATTTACCGCTTCCTACGATGAGACGACTTCCTAGCTCATATTTTCCGATTTTTAAAATATTATCCATAGAAATCTCTTTACTGAATTTTTTAGAAATTGTACCTTTATAGGCTTTGGCGCACCTTTAAAGCCTTTTTTAGTCACACAGCAGTTTCTTTATCGCTTTGGCATAGATCTCATGCTCTATGCTTTTGATCTTTGCCGTAAAGCTCTCCAGGGTATCCTCACCACTTCGCTCAAACGACTCCTGCAAGATGATCGCCCCCGAATCAAGCTCCTCGGTCACATGGTGGACACTCACCCCGCACACCCTGTCGCCGCTTTGAAAACTTTGCTCTATCGCCTTGGCCCCTTTGTGCCGCGGCAAAAGTGAGGGGTGGATATTAACCGCCCGAAACGTTTGGGTAAACTGGGGACCAACAATACGCATAAAACCGGCCATGACAACAAGATCCGGGTGATAACTTTTGACACAGCTGATCAGTTCCCGGTCAAAAGACT
>JBFEYF010000188.1:0-4164 GCA_041562295.1 Sulfurimonadaceae bacterium | reverse complement strand
CATCACGGATCGTGTTGATCGTCGAACAGTAAGTCTCAACCGAAGCCATCACCCACTTAGCCGCTTTGTCATCATCTCCGTCAGAGTTGAAACTGTAATCAAGGTGCAACGTATTGAACTTTTTAGGGTGATCTTCGTTTCTTACCACGTCACCGCTGACCTGCAGATCCGTTACCGTAAATCCCTGGTTTTTAGGAAGCATCACGACATCCGTTGCAGAACAGCAGATAATACCGCTTAGAAAATACTCGATAGGAGTAATCGTCGGACAGTCGATAACGAAGCTTGACTTTGCCGTCTTCGCTTCAAACTTCATACCCTCTTGGTGTGTAATCGTAACGTTCATATTAATTCCTTTTAGTTATTTGATTCATACGGTATCGGAACTAAATTCCGCTACCTGCGTTAACACTGGGTTTGCTTCGCCAGCAGGGCCACGCGGCTAGCCGCTTTTAAAAACAACTTCTCTTCCTAAATTAACCATTCTGGATATTTTTCTTTTACCCACTTAAGACAGAACTTCATACAAATTTTTTGAAAAAAAATCCTAAACATATTCTTTACTTTAGATTATTCAACCACTCTTTAAACAGTTCAAGCTGTTTTTTTGTGGACTCGGTCGATGTACCGCCCTGGGATTTACGGGCATCCATAGAGGCTCTCAGACCCAGTGCCGGGATGACATCCTCTTGGATACGGGCATCAATTGCCTGAAGCTCTGCATACGGCAGCTCGCTCAGGTCACAACCGAGCTCTTCCGATTTGGCGACCGCTTTACCGGTGATAAAGTGAGCCTCTCTAAACGGTACCCCGCAGTTTGAAACAAGATAGTCGGCCAGATCGGTGGCACTCAGGTGTCCCACTTTACAGGCCGCCTCCATCTTCTCTTTATTGACACGCATCGTACGCATCGCTTCACGAAGGATCTCCAAAGAGATCTCCGCCGTCTTGACCGCATCAAAGACACCCTCTTTATCTTCCTGGGTATCTTTGTTATACGCTAAAGGCAATCCTTTCATAACGGTCAACAGTCCGATAAGCGAACCGTAAACACGTCCCGTTTTACCGCGAAGCAGTTCCGGAACATCCGGGTTCTTCTTTTGAGGCATGATCGAGCTTCCTGTCGAGTAGGCATCGGATAGCGTCACGAAGCCGAACTCCGCACTCGACCAGATGATCAGCTCTTCAGAGAGACGCGAAATATGCATCATCATCGTCGAGATGTTAAAGAGAATCTCCAAGGCAAAATCACGGTCACTTACCGTATCCAGACAGTTGATCGAAACCGAATCAAATCCTAAAAGTTCAGCCGTCTTTTCGCGGTCCAGATTATGCGGCGTACCCGCCAGTGCAGCACACCCTAAAGGCGAGATGTTATTACGTCTGTGGCTATCTTCAAAACGCTCGATATCACGCTTAAACATCGATACATAGGCAAGCATATGAAACCCGAAGTTGATCGGCTGTGCATGCTGCAGGTGGGTCATACCCGGAAGCATCGTCTCAGTATGCTCTTGGGCGATCTCTAAAAGTACCGCTTCGAGTTCGACCAAAAGTGCTTTGAGCTCTTTGTTCTTACGAAGGACATAACGTCTAAAGTCAACAGCCACCTGATCGTTACGGCTACGCCCCGTATGGACCTTTTTACCCGCATCGCCGATGATCTCCGTTAGACGCTTCTCTACCGACATATGGATATCTTCGTCGCTTGCGACAAACTCAAATGTCCCCGCTTCGATCTCTTCCATCACCTGGGTCAACCCTTTTTTAATAAGGGCCAACTCCTCTTCGTTTAAGATCCCCTGGGCCGTCAGCATTGTCGCATGGGCAATCGAACCTTCGATATCCTCTTTGTATAGCTCTCTATCAAAAAAGATCGAAGCATTGAATGCATCCAGTAGCGAACTGGCACCTTCAGAAAATCTTCCTGACCACATTTTTTGCATAAAACAATCCCTTAAGGGCTTAAAAATGCCCAAATATAATGTGCGTATTATAGCGTATAATGTTTGTCTGTGGCTTTGTTATCAAACCGTAATCCCGAATCATTACACTTGCAGCATGAATTTGTCCAAGCAGTGGCATGAAGCCGTAGATACCGTCACCTTTGCCTTTCAATCGATCCGAGACTTCCACACGGGAGAGATCTATGCCTATGAGGCACTTTTACGAAGCTGTACGGATGCAGGCTTTGCATCTATTGACGCTTTTTTTGAACAGGCCTATAGCGACGGTGTCTTGGTTACAGTCGATCACCTGCTTCGGATCAAAGCATTGAGACTTTTTAAAGATATCTGCGACAAAGGAAAGATCAAGCTTTTTTACAACCTCGATAACCGCATCATCGACATGCCCGATTATGAGAGCGGAAAGACGATCGAACTCTTAAAAGAGCTTGACCTTCCGCAGGGGTGTATTACCTTTGAACTTTCGGAAAAACACCGTTTTGAAAATTTTCCGGACGCCAATGAAGTACTTAAAGTTTATAAAAATCAGGGTTTTACTATCGCCATTGACGATTTCGGGACAGGCTATTCCGGTATGAAGCTGCTTTATGAGAGTGCTCCCGATTTTATCAAGGTAGACCGTTTCTTTATCAACAATATCGAAAAAAGTCCGAAAAAAGAGCTTTTGATACGCGGTTTACTCACCGTCGCCAAAGCCTTACACTTTAAAACGATAGCGGAGGGTATTGAAACTGAGGATGAATATATCTACTGTAAAAAACTGGGGTTTGATTTGGCTCAGGGCTATTATCTGGACTATCCCGCTTTGATAGAGAGTATCAAGGAGAGTCCAGAGCGTTCTGAAAAGAACTCTATCGCTGTTTAAGCAGTGTCTTTAGTTGACGCATCTCAGCTTTACTTAGTTTTCCTTTGACCAGCTGCAAGATCTTCTGATCTGTCGTCAAAGGCTTTTTCTTGGCTTTTTCGGCTTTAGCCCGCGCCTCTTTTTCAGCTTTGAGTTTAGCGGCTTTGGCTTTACGCTGGCGCTCCTCTTCGGCACGCTTTGCTGCAACTGCTCTGGCAGCTTTTTTCGCGGCTTCCTCTTTTTGCTTATTTTTTTGGGCTTGGGTACGTTCATAATGTACTTTACGTTTTTCGGCAATTTTCTCACGTCTTAGACGCTCTGCTTCGGCTATCTTTTTAGCCAGTTCGATCTGTTCTTTGGTCTGTTCGGGGTTATCATCGCTACACGCCGGCACTTTCCCCGAATCTTTGGCAAACTCGACAAAGAAGTCTCTTAAGTGACGTGACTGGTATTGAAAGATACGGCGTTTTGCCGCCTTTTTCTCTTTACGTGTCATCGAGTTGTTCAGTTTTTCGCTTCGGTTGAGGAAATAGTCCTGAACCGTCAGCACAGTTGTATAGGGAATAAGCCCTTGCGCCTGGAGCTTTTTAATATGGCTTTGCATCTTAGGTGTCTCAATATGCAGTTTTGCTAACTCTTTACCCTTATTGTTAAGAAAGTCGCGCCACTGATCACTTTTATACCGTTTTGCCATAGTAGTCCCGTTACCGTGACAATCTTTACAAAAACCGATATATGCCGTGCGTCCTTTATAGACCGCCGCATGCAGATAAGAAAGAGATAGCAAAAGTGCAAAGAGAAATAGCCGTTTCATGATGCTCCCAAACGTAGTGATTTGGTTCATGTTACATCAGATTATGTTATAACTTTCTTAATGGGGCAGGAGGGATTTAAAGAGTTTTCAAAGTGGATAAAAAGGGGGCACGATGCCCTCGCTTTTAGAGATAGAACTTTTTGGAAAACGCTTCATCATACTCAATGACACCGCGTTCAGCCAAACTTTTGAGCACTTCCGGATCGCAATCGACATCGCCCGGCCAGCGTCGTGTAAAGCCGTCCATGTCGTTTTTGTTGGTCCCGTCTACACCGATGATCGTATCGGTATAGATATCGCGCTGGGCATCGATATTGTTGGTTACACGCCAGATCAGCATATAAGGGTTTTTAATATCGTTGTTTTTCGCATCGACTGCAACGAGTATGCGGATATGGTCAGCCAGGCTTTTTGCTTTTTCAAAAAGCGTCTGCATCGAACTTTGCTTCTCTACGGCTACCACAACCACAGGGTTTTTGCGGTCTGTTTTGTACTGTACCAGATCAACAACCTGGCTATCCAAAGCCTGAAGCTTGGAT
>JBFEYF010000187.1:0-4166 GCA_041562295.1 Sulfurimonadaceae bacterium | reverse complement strand
TGTCTTTTTATAAGCTGCCTCGATAGCATCGATACATCCGGCGCGTACTCCGGCACTCTCCAAGGCACTGTAGCCGGCTGCGGTTGTGCCGCCGGGGCTCATGACAGAGTCTTTGATCAAAGCCGGGTGGTTGGATGCCAAAAGGGGTGCAAACCCTGCAAAAAGCCCCTGGGTCAGCTTCATCGCGTCATCGCGCTTAAGCCCCTGCTTGACGGCACCGTCAGCCAGCGCTTCAGCAATGAGGCAAAGATAGGCGGGACCGCTTCCCGCAAGACCGGTTGCTATATCGAGCTCTTTTTCGCTGCTAAGCCAGAGTGCCTGACCAACATGGGAAAAGATCTCCTGGGCTTCCTCTTTGCAGTGATCATCCCCGGTCAAGGTCGTCATCGATGCACCGAAACTTGCCGCGACGTTGGGCATGACTCGCACATAGTGTTTGGACGGAAGTTCCGCTTTAATCGTATTGACAGCGGTTCCGGCCAGTACGGAGTAGATAACTTCGGCTTGACCTGTAAGTTGATCGGCTACCGGTTTGAGGGCATAGGGTTTGACGCAGAAGATCACACGTTTGTCACTGATATCGAGATCTTCGATCTGATGGGCTGTGGCATTTAGATTGTTTGCATTAATAAACTCTTGGGCTTTTTCTACGGTACGTCCGATGATCTCAAGATCAAAAGCCTTATTTAGTCCTATAGCCAAAGCCCGGCTCATAGAACCGGTCCCGATAATACTAAGTGTCATTAGTGTCACTCTCCTCTTGCATAAAGTTTTTGATCGGCTCTGCAATGCCGTATTCACGGTATTTTGAACTGTCCAGAATGATCTGTGCCATAGTGTGGTTGTCTGTATTGAAAAGTAACGGTGCTATAAAGTTTACCGTGGAGTCCTGGATCGGTTCGTGAACGATAACGATATTGTAAACAAGCAGTTTGCTCTCACCGTCTAGTTCCAAAAGGACCTGAATCGCCTGTGGAATCTCAAACTGGTATGCTTGTAGGGCGTAAGGGTTGACCAGTGTAAATGAGGGTCCCCCGTCAGGCGCATGGATCTGGGCAAATATTTCGTCAATTTTTGTAAATTCTACTTTAGTTATCTGTTCAAATCCTAAAATAGGGATTTTAACTTCATACTCCATGAACTCGCCTTAAATATAATCGTAGGTAGACTACTACTATCGTCAAAAAAAATAAAATAATTAGTGGAGTATAACATAAAGTTTAGGCGCTTACGGCAAGGAACTCTTTTATTTTAAACTCCGAGTTATGTTGGCTTCGCTAAAATAATTCAAACTATTTTAAAGAAACTTAAACGATGAACAGAAAAAAAACGATCTCTCTATTTGTAGCGGCTTTGCTGATCGGCGGGTGCAGCGTCAAAGAGGAACAACTTTCTAACAAATCAGCCAATTTTTGGTATCAAAAGATCGTCAACAGTGTTGCGATCGGAAATCTGAACTTTGCAGACGAACATTACAGTTCACTCTACAGTGAGCATGTCAGTTCACCGCTTTTGGCTCAGGCGATGCTGCTTTTGTCCAAAGCACATGCCTATTATGATGAGCTGATCCTGGCTAAATATTACCTGGATGAGTATCTCAAACGTTTCGGCGATGAGAAAGAACGGGAGTATGTAGAGTTTCTTAAAGTGAAGATCTCCTATATGGCCTACCGCCACCCTAACCGAAACCAGAAGTTTTTAGATGAGACGATCGATACGATCAAAACTTTTAAAAGCAAATATCCCGACTCCTACTACCTGCCTTCCGTTGAACAGATGCTTGTTCGCCTGGAACTGGGACGTGAGCTTTTAAAAGAGCATATCGTAGCGCTTTACGAACGTATTGAAAAGCCTAAAGCGGCCCAATATTACAAAGAGAAAAATCGTCTGCAGGGAATAGATAAAAAAGATATGGAACTCCCTGAACGTTCATGGTTAAGAAGTCTTTTTGAATAAAGGAACAGAGAATATGCAGTTAAATCATTACAGTTCATTTCCGTCTGATATCTCCATTGTGGTAGAGGATGAACTCTTCTTATACCCTTTTATGATCTCACCTATTTTTTTAAGTGACCAAAAAAATATCGATGCCGCCACCTATGCGTTGGAAAACGATACTCTGGTCATGATCTGTGCCACCAAAGAGGGGCATGAAGGAGAACGGGATTTTGATTCTATCTACCAGGTCGGCGTGATCGGTTCTATCATGCGCAAGATCGCACTGCCTGATGGCCGCATCAAGATCCTTTTTCAGGGCCTTACCAAGGGTAAGATTATCAATCCGATCGATGATTCGATTCTGTTGGCAACGGTAGATGTCGTAGAGAATGAAGATATCAACAGCCAAAAACTGGATGCGATTTTGGAAGTGGTACGTGAAAAAGTACGTACACTTTCGGGGGTCAGTAACCTGTTCCCGCCGGATCTTTTACGAACGATCGAAGACAATCACGAACACAGCCGAATCATCGATCTGATCTCAAGCTCTATCAAACTGACTAAAGAGAAAGCCTACAAGCTCTTTATCGAGAGTAACCTGGAACAGCGCTATTTGAAGCTGGTCGATTATCTCATCGAGGAGATCGAGGCGAACAAACTTCAAAAAGAGATACGCTCCAAGGTACATAACCGCATCGAGAAGGTCAATAAAGAGTACTTTCTCAAAGAGCAGCTCAAGCAGATCCAAAAAGAGCTGGGAAGTGACAACCAGCGTGATGAAGAGATCGAAGAGTACAGCCAGAAGCTGGAGAGCGTCAAAAAACATATGGGTGAAGAGGCCTATAAAGAGGTCAAAAAACAGCTTGACCGCTACTCGCGTATGCACCAGGACAGTGCTGATGCCAATATGATCCAAGGATACCTGGAGTGGGTGTTGGAGATTCCGTTTGGACAGATCTCAAAGAGGAAACTTGATATTCATACGGTTCAAAAACAGCTTGATAAAGACCACTTCTCCTTGATCAAGCCAAAAGACCGTATCGTAGAGTATTTTGCGGTCAAAGAGTTGATGCAGCTTCGCGGAAAATCGGATGAGGGCAAAGGTGCGATCCTCTGCTTTGCAGGACCTCCGGGTGTCGGTAAGACATCATTGGCCAATTCGATTGCCGAGTCGTTAAAACGTCCTCTTATTCGCATCGCACTGGGCGGACTGGAAGATGTCAATGAACTGCGCGGACACAGACGTACTTACGTGGGTGCAATGCCGGGCCGCATGGTGCAGGGGCTGATCGAAGCCAAAAAGATGAACCCGGTCGTGGTACTGGATGAGATCGATAAAGTGGCCAGAAACGGAAGAGGGGATCCGACCGCAGTACTGTTGGAGATTTTGGACCCGGAACAGAATACGAAGTTTAGAGACTACTATACGAATTTCAACATCGATTTGAGCCAGGCGATCTTTATCGCCACGGCTAATGATGTAGGCCGTATTCCTGCTCCGTTAAGAGACCGTATGGAGTTTATCATGGTAAGCTCCTATACACCTCAGGAGAAGTTTGAGATCGCCAAACGTTATCTGTTGCCTCAAGAGCTTAAAAAGCATGGTCTTAAACCCTCTGAGATCAATGTAAGTAAGAGTGCGTTACAGACGATTATCTCAAACTATACGCGAGAACCCGGTGTCCGTAACTTGAGACGCCGTATTGCGGACCTGGTACGAAAAAGTGCCCGGATGATCCTGGAAAACAGCGATCAGGAGAAGATCAGTATCTCCCAGAAAAACTTGAGTGAGTTCCTTGAAAAGACCGTCTTTGAGATTGAAAAGACTGACGGTAAGCCGAAGGTCGGTGTGGTTAACGGACTGGCCTGGACCGCTGTGGGCGGAGATGTGCTTAAGATCGAAGTGATCCGCATCAAAGGTAAAGGCTCCTACCAGGTTACCGGAAGCCTGGGTGATGTTATGAAAGAGTCTGCGCGTATAGCGATGAGTGTTGTCAAAACACTGATCGATACGGGTGCGCTGAAAGTCTCTGCAGATCAGGTGCCGTTGACAGCAAAAGAGAGTGAAGAGAAGATCAAACCCGATATCTCTGAAGTCTATAAACGTTATGACCTGCACATTCATGTACCTGACGGAGCCACTCCAAAAGATGGACCGAGTGCCGGTATTACGATGGCAACGGCAATATCTTCGATTTTTTCAGGGAAAAAAGTACGTTCTGATGTCG
>JBFEYF010000186.1:0-4197 GCA_041562295.1 Sulfurimonadaceae bacterium | reverse complement strand
CCCAAATAGATACTCTGGGGATTGGTCTGGGCTTCCGTCACACCGCCGACCGTACCGTGGGAATCTTTCTCACGTTTGGAAAACTCAAAACCGAAGTTCAAATCTGAGCTGTCGTTGATATAGTAGAGCAGTTTACCGTTTAGGTATTGCGCTTTGTAATCAGAGTCTTCATGGAAGCCCTCCCCTTTACGTTCGCTTGCCTGGATATGAAAGTTCATATTCTTATCGGCATAACCTTTGCGTGCCAGGATCTTTTGGTAGCCGAAGCTTCCACCTTCGACAGATACGGCACCTTTTTTATACTTCGCACCGCGTTTTGTCGTAATAACCACGGCACCCGAAAGCGCATCATCACCGAAGAGGTAGGAAGCTCCCCCTTTGATGACCCTGATGCTTTCGATGTTGTCAAGGTCGATATTGACACGGCCCGTTCTTTCAAAAACCGGTACGCCGTCTATGACAACAGCGACACCCGGCTTTTCGCCCATATACATCTGGTTTTCGACACCGCGGATATGGATCTTCAGCGAATCCCCTGTCTGCATCTCGGTTGTGATGCCCGGAATAGCGTCAAGGACCTCCTGCACGTTTTCTGCGTGTTCAGCGTCGATTTCGTCACCCCCAAGTGTGGATGTGGTGGAGACTTCATCCGATTTTGAGCTGAATTTGTCATCGATCGTCGATGAGATGATATTGATTGATCCCAGATCTTCCGAAGCCGGCAGTGTCGCTACAAGCAGCGAAGCAAGAAGTAACGATTTTTTAATCATAACCCGTCCTAAACTTTTTTATTAGGAAGGACTATAAAACAGTAGTGTTAATTTTGTGTTAATTACTAGTGTGAGAAGTTAAGTTTTCTTTTATTTGAAAAAGAGTGTTACCGCTTTTATAAAACTGAGTCTGTCTGGTTGGCATCTTCGGCCATATCCTCATCCTCGTTCGTCTCATCGGCAGCAGTAGTGTTCTCATCTTCAGTCGCATCGGCCTCTTCGTTTTGTACAGACTCCTGAGCATCCTCTTTTTCGGCCAGTGCGTCATAGTAGGAGACGATATCCATATGGTTGAACTTGGCTGCCAGATCACGCGCCGTCAGACCGTCACCGTCTTCAAGCTTCCAATCAGCTCCCGCATCGACAAGTTTTTTGACGATCTTCATATGTCCCCGCTTACTGGCGATATGAAGCGGTGTAGACTGGTTCCAGTAAAGGCCGGGATATTTCAGTGTGGCACGCAAATCAAGCTTGACACCCATATCGATAAGCGTCTGAACCGTGATGCCGTATCCCAGGCGTGCAGGATAGTGAAGTACACTGGCACCGTCGTTGGCCTGCGCATTGATGTCGGCACCTTTTTTGATGATCGTGCGGATCAACGTGGTATGTCCCTTGGATGTCGCTTCATGAAGCAGGGTGTAACCGTACTTGTTGGCTGCATTGACATCTATAAGATCATGTTTCAAAAGCAGAAACGTAATCGTGTATTTGCGTTGAAACACCAGCTGGTTGGCATCATCATAATAGGGTTTGAGAAATTTATAACCGCGTGCGATCATCTTCTCCATATTGGACTCATGGTTATGCTCGATCGCATGGCGCAGCAGTTCATCCTGCTCGGCCGCGGTCACCTCGGTAAGTGCTTCGATCTTTGCCCAGCTCTTTGCCTCATCGCTTAAGATCGTGATCTCACTCAAAGGGTTGACCATACCTGTCGTTGAGCTGTTGGATTCATTGCTTACGACAACGGTTTGGACCTGGAGTTCCTCTTTTGCCTTCAAAGGCTCTGTAGTGTTGCGTTCCTCTTTTTGTATATCAGGCTGCAATAGCTTGGGCGTCTGGTTTTGTGCCAAAGAGATATTGCTCTCCGCTTTCTCTTCATGATGGCATACCTGCGGCTCTTGTATCAGTTTGGGGAATTTCCCCTCATTAAGATAGCTGTAGATCTCAAAAGAGAAAAAAAGTATGGCAAATAGAGAGACCAGAGCGATACTGAGGTATTCACTTAATAATCTTTTCGGTTTGTTATAGATATCGTTTTTATGTTTCATACTACCGGCTCTTTTCTAAATTCCTATCAATTATCGGATAAAATGGTTATTTTTTAAGTCTAATGGTTGATCTCTCGACCCAGATGCTTCTCGACCGAAGCGATCTTACTGCCCAGACGGCTGCTTTTGCCTTTGCGGATATCAAACTTCAAAAAGCTTGAGACCCTGTTACAGTCGGGTTCAAGGACCTTATAACAGGCCCCGACCAAAGCAAGCGCTTCGTCTATCGTCTCCGATTCGACGATCGTGCCCATCGGAGTCAGCTGATAGGCCAGACCTGACGTGTCGATCACATCCAAGACTCTGGCGACAAATTCGCTCTTGCTCTCTCCCCGGTCTGTCGGGAACATACTAAACTCCAGTAAAACTGACATATATATCCTTATCCTTTTATTTAATACGCCAAAGGAACCAAGTCCCTTGAGCTACGTTGACACTGGGTCCCACTCGGCGTGGTTCCCACGTGCCCTTGGCACTTTATAATCATCTACAAATCGTTGCACTGCGAATCTAAACTTTACTGACCGAAATATTTTTTGCTCTGCTGTAACAACTTTTGGTAGATCTTTTCAAAATCTGTCGAAAAGACGCGGGTGTGGGCAATCGAGGTGATAAAGTTTGTATCTCTGCCCCACCGCGGCACCAGGTGCATATGGATATGCTCTGCGATTCCCGCACCCCCGGCGACACCCAGGTTCATCCCGATATTGACCCCTTGGGCACCGAACTCTTTTTTAAGCAAAGCCACACCCTTTTGCGCCAAAGCGCTCATATGCTGCCACACTGCCGGGTCCAGATCTTCCAGCGCATCAGTGTGCTTGTGCGGTATGATCATAAAGTGGCCCGGTGTATAGGGGTATTTGTTCATCACGATAAAACAGTGCTCATCGCGGTACAGAACATGCAGTTTTTCATCATCGGATGCACTTTTTGAGATGTGGCAAAAGACACACCCCTCGATCGTTTCGTTTGTAATGTATTCGTCCCGCCACGGGGCATAAAGTATATCTTCCATCTTATTTCACCAACACCAAAGCTAATGCGGGAAAGAGTACCACAAGCAGGAGTACAAAAAGCTGAATAGCGATAAATGGGATCACCCCTTTATAGATCTCTAAGGTCGTGACCAGATCCTTGGCCGCACCTTTGAGGAAAAAGAGGGCAAATCCGAACGGCGGGGTCAAAAAGGATGCCTGCAGATTCATCGCGATCAGTACACCGAACCATACAGGATCGATCCCGAACTCTTCGACAATAGGCACCAGTATCGGTACGACGATAAAAGCGATCTCGATAAAATCGATAAAGAATCCCAGGATAAAGATCGCCAGCATCGCCACAAAGATAAAGATATAGGCATCCCCTACTTCGTCGGAGAAGTAGTCCAGGATCATATCCGAACCGCCCAGCTCGTTAAAAACCAGGCTGAAGGCCGTCGCCCCGAAAAGGATCATAAAGATCATACCTGTCAGCTTGACCGTCTCTTTGGAGGCATCAAAAAAGGAGGCCCAGTCAAGTTTGCGCTGGATCACGCCCAAAAGTGCCGCACCCAAGACACCCACGGCTGCCGATTCGGTCGGTGACGCGATACCTGCGAAGATGGACCCCAAAACCGCTACCATCAAAAGAATCGGCGCGATGATCGCTTTGAGGCTTGCTTTGACAATCGTAATGTAGGGTTCATCGGTGTGAATAGCCGGAGCCCTGTCGGGATTTTTCCAGGCATAAAGCAGGATATAGATGATATAAGCGCCTACAAGCATCAGGCCCGGTATGACGGCGGCTTTAAAAAGATCCCCGACACTGACAGCCATCTGGTCAGCCAGGACGATCAGGACGATCGACGGCGGGATGATCTGTCCCAGGGTCCCGCCCGAAGCGATCGTACCGCTGGCCAAGGTATGCGAATAGCCGTGCCGGATCATAATAGGCAGTGCGATGACACTCATCATCACGACGCTGGCCCCTACGATACCGGTACTGGCAGCCAAAATGGCCCCGACGATGATCACCGATACGGCAAGGCCCCCGCGGACAGGTCCGAAGAGTTTACCCATCGACTCCAGGAGGTCTTTGGCGATATCGGACTTCTCTAAAATAAGTCCCATAAAGATAAAAAGCGGCACCGACATCAGGGTAAAGTTTTGCATGAT
>JBFEYF010000185.1:0-4219 GCA_041562295.1 Sulfurimonadaceae bacterium | reverse complement strand
GATGGTATCGAGTTTTTAGGTGCCAATCCGGAAGCGATTAAAAAAGGTGAAGACCGTCAGGCTTTTAAAGAGGCGATGATCAAGCTTGGTATGGACCTTCCGCACTCAAGATATGCCTACAACATGGACGAAGCGTTTGATGCTGCCGAAGAGATCGGTTTCCCGCTGATTATCCGTGCATCGTTTACTTTGGCGGGCGGCGGTTCGGGTGTCGCTTATAACATCGACGAGTTTAAAGAGCTTGCCAAACGCGGTCTGGACGAGTCTCCGGTGACGGAAATTCTTATCGAAGAGTCTTTGTTAGGATGGAAAGAGTATGAGATGGAGGTAATACGAGACAGAAAGGATAACTGTATCATCGTCTGTTCCATCGAGAACTTCGATCCTATGGGCGTTCACACAGGCGACTCGATTACCGTAGCTCCGGCACTGACACTGACCGATAAAGAGTATCAGCGTATGCGTAATGCCTCGTTTGATATCCTACGCGAAGTGGGTGTCGATACGGGCGGATCGAATGTCCAGTTCTCTGTAGACCCTAAGACGGGACGCATGATCGTTATCGAGATGAACCCGCGTGTATCACGTTCATCAGCTTTGGCCTCCAAGGCTACCGGTTATCCGATCGCCAAAATCGCGACGATGCTGGCTGTAGGTTTTACCCTGGACGAACTGACGAACGATATTACGGGAACCGCGGCAAGTTTCGAACCGGTGATCGATTATGTCGTTACAAAGATTCCGCGTTTTACATTTGAGAAGTTCCCCGAAGCGGAAAGTACGTTGAGTACGTCGATGAAGTCCGTAGGCGAAGTTATGGCGATGGGCCGTACTTTTAAAGAGTCGGTTCAAAAGGCCCTTTGTTCACTGGAAACGGGTCTTACCGGTTTTGATGAAGTCGATATGGATATCGAGGAGCTTAAACGCGAGATCCGCCGTCCGAATGATAACCGTATCCTCAATGTAGCTGAAGGTTTCAGACGCGGACTTTCGGTTGAAGAGATGTTTGAACTGTGTAAAATCGATCCGTGGTTCTTGTACCAGATCGAGGAGCTTATTGAGTTTGAAAGTAAGATCAACCTGGATATCATCCAGGATGAGACTCTTTTACGAACAGCCAAGACGTTAGGCTTCTCTGATGCCAAGATCGCCGAACTGATCCGCAAGTCTGAAAACATCGAATTTAGCGAAAACGATCTCTATAACGCACGTAAAAAACTGCAGATATCACACGAGTATAATGAAGTCGATACCTGTGCCGCAGAGTTTGAGGCCCTGACACCGTATCTTTACTCAACGACCAATATCTCAAAAGTACCGGTACAAAAACGTCAAAGTGATAAGAAAAAAGTTCTGATTCTTGGCGGCGGACCTAACCGTATCGGCCAGGGTATCGAGTTTGACTACTGCTGTGTCCATGCCGCATTTGCGCTTAATGAGATGGATATCGAGACGATCATGTACAACTGTAACCCCGAAACGGTCTCTACAGACTATGATACTTCGGATGTACTCTATTTCGAACCGATCGATTTTGAACGCGTGCGAGAGGTTATCGAGCGTGAAAATCCGGACGGTATCATCGTACACTTCGGGGGTCAGACACCGTTGAAACTGGCTAAACCGCTGACGGCTATCGGAGCCAAGATCGCGGGAACACCGGCACGTGTGATCGATATGGCAGAAGATAGAGAGAAGTTCTCGGCGTTTGTCATCGAGCACGGTCTTTTACAGCCTGAAAACGGTACGGCGACGACCAAAGAGGAAGCCTTCTCGATCGCGACGCGTATCGGCTATCCTGTACTGGTACGCCCTTCCTATGTACTGGGCGGACGTGCGATGCGTATCGTTTATAATGAAGATGAACTGCGCTCCTATATGGAAGAGGCGGTTAAAGTATCCAACGACTCCCCGGTACTGGTAGATAAGTTCCTGGATCAGGCGGTAGAGCTGGATGTGGATGCGATCTGTGACGGTGAAGATGTCTATATCGGTTCGATCATGCAGCATATCGAAGAGGCGGGTATCCACTCGGGAGATTCTGCCTGTTCTTTACCGACGGTAAGCATCTCCGATGAGTTGATTAAAGCCGTGGAACACCAGACCAAGACGATCGCGATGGGACTGGGCGTAGTGGGTCTGCTTAATATCCAGTACGCGATCTACCGTGACGAAGTCTATCTGATCGAGGTGAATCCTCGTGCATCAAGAACGGTTCCGTTTGTCTCCAAAGCGACCGGTATTCCGTTGGCTAAAGTAGCCACACGGGTCATGATGGGAGACACCCTTCGCAATGCGCTTAACTTCTACGATAAAAAAGGTATCGTCGAAGAGAAGGGCGGGGTGATGAAGCCGCGCCTTAAAGGTCATATCGCCGTCAAAGAGGCGGTATTCCCGTTCAATAAACTTTACGGTGCCGACTTGGTACTCAGCCCTGAGATGAAATCGACGGGAGAGGTTATGGGTATTTCGGATAACTTCGGTATCTCATTTGCCAAATCACAGCTTGCTTCGGGTAACAAGATCCCTCAAAAAGGTACCTGTTTCCTATCTTTGACGGACATGCACAAGCATGAAGCCCCGGCTATCGGTAAGCGCCTGATCGAAAACGGTTTTGAGATCGTAGCGACCAAGGGCACACACGATGTATTGGAAAGTGCCGGTGTCGCATCCAAGCAGGTATTGAAGATCTCAGAAGGACGCCCGAATATCGAAGACAGCCTTAAAAACGGCGAGATCGATATGGTGATCAATACGACAGATTCACAGGCGACCAAAGAGGATGCCCGTAAGATCCGCCAGACGGTTCTTCGTACTGCCATTCCGTACTTTACGACGATCTCAGCTGCCCATGCCACGATCCAGGCTCTGGACGGCATGAAAGAGGGCGATGTCCTGCAGCCGAAATCACTACAAGATTACCTAGCGTAAAGAGATGCTTTTTTTAGCCCAAAGCGATACTACGGTGGGCTACCTCTCCCGTACCAAAGAGGAGATAAACCGCGCCAAGCAGCGCCCTTTGGATCAGGAAGTCCTTTTGACACTTCCCGATCTGAAGAGACTCCAAGATATCTCGCGCATCCCCAAAAAACACCGAAACAGGGTGCGTCGGGCGAGGCGTTCTACCTTTATCTTGCCCAATGCAATCTCGTTTCGGGTTGTTCCCAAAGAGAGCAGACATCATGCGTTACTGCACCGATACGGACCCCTATATTCCAGTTCGGCCAATAAGACAGGCGAACGTTTTAACGAAACAGAATCTGTTAAAAAAGCTGATATAATAGTTAAAGACAGTCGGGGGTTTTTTGAAGATAGCGCATCGGCTATCTATAAGCTTTCACGGACGTCCATCAGGAGGATCAGATGAGTAAAGTCATGTCGATAATCATCCTAGGGATGATACTGGGGCTGGTCCCCTTTTTTTTCTTCTTTATCGGGTTGAAGGTCAATTATATCGATCTGTACGAGATCAAAGAGTACTACAACGTCTTTTTTGTCGAGGAGATCTCCTGGCCGCTTTATTTTATCCTCTCCCTTCTTTTGGGTGTGCTTTTTGTCCTGCCCAAAAAAAGCTACCTGGGCGGTATCGTTTTTACCCTGATCACAATCGCTTCGCTCGCATCGATGCATGAAGATACGGCACAGAAGATCGGCCATAAACTGTTTGCCAAAGAGAAGTTCCATATCAAGATGAAACCGTGGACCTATACGGGAACACTCCTATATGAGGGACGTGACCACTATTATCTGTTTAACGAAGAGAATAACCGAACCATTACATTTAGAAAGGAAGATATAGATGAAGCATATTAAAGATTTCGGAAACGGTGCCCTTTTGGGGTCAATGTCTGTCGTCGTTATGGCCGCCCTGACAGGGTGTGAAAGCCAGCAAAGCACACAGGACGCGATCAATGAGAACAAGTTTATCATCGTCAAGGAGACGACGCCGGGCAAATACACGGTGATCGAAGAGCAGCCGATCAGCGGACCGACCCGTGTCATGGTACAAAACAGCGACGGTACGATGAAAGAGCTCTCCCCGGAGGAGATCAAAGCACTTGCCGAGCAGGAGTATCAAAAAGTACAATCGGGAACTTCCGAAGCGACTCAGGAGCATCACGGAGAGGGAATGGGACTGGGCAGTACCATCCTGGCCGTTGCGGCGGGTTCGATCCTGGGCAATATGATCGCCAACCAATTGATGGGCAATAAAAACTTC
>JBFEYF010000184.1:0-4276 GCA_041562295.1 Sulfurimonadaceae bacterium | reverse complement strand
TGAATCCAATCATAAAAAAGCGACCTATATAGCCAAAGAGATCTGCCGTAAATACTCCAAGGGGTATACCGATATCACGCGAAAACAGCTTAATAAGCTTCGCGACCGTTACAGTCTGAAAAATACCAATGTAGAACCGAGGGTCTTCTCTTTCGCCGAGCCCAACGGGCTTCGTGTCAGCGCATGGTACCTGACTAATGCGTTTGCTACATTGACCCTGCGTTCTACCATCTCTACGGAGATCATCGACGCTTTTAACAAAGAGAACGACATCCATATCGCCTATCCGACTCAGACGATAACCTTTAAAGAGCAAAAAGATCGTCCGATCGAGCTCCCACCTGTGGTTGATGCATGAGCCCAAATCTAAAAAAGGTCTTTATCAAGACATTCGGATGTCGGACGAACCTTTTTGATACCCAGGTGATGCTCTCTAAACTTGAAAACTTTGTCGTCACCGAAGATGAAAACGAAGCCGATGTCGTGGTGATTAACTCCTGTACCGTGACGAACGGGGCAGACAGTTCGGTGCGAAACTATGTTAACCATATGGCAAAGGTTAGACCCCAGGCGAAGCTTTTTTTGACAGGATGCGGTGCCCATACCAAGGGAGAGACCCTTTTTGAAGCCGATAAGGTCTACGGTGTTTTTGGCCAGTCGGAAAAGCAGCGTATCGATCAGCTGCTGCAGGCGACAGACCGTTTTTATGAACTGGGTGATCTAGAGTTTGTGGATGATGCGATCGTCGAGGAGTTTATCGGAAAATCGCGAGCCTTTATCAAGATACAGGAGGGGTGTAACTTCCGATGCAACTTCTGTATTATCCCCTATGTGCGGGGTGATGCCCGTGATATGAATGAAGAGGCGATCATCGAACAGGTCGCCAATCTGGCTGCCAACGGTTTTGGGGAGTTTATCCTGACCGGGACCAACATGGGCAGTTACGGAAACAAAAGCGAAGGGCGTTCACTGGCCAAGCTGCTTAAGCGCATGAGTATGCAAAAGGGGGTTCGCCGAATACGCCTTGGCAGTATCGAACCGATCCAGATAACCGATGAGTTTAAAGAGATACTGGATGAACCCTGGATGGCACGCCATCTGCATGTAGCCTTGCAGCACACCTCAGACACAATGCTCAAACTGATGAACCGCCGAAACCGTCTGAAAACCGATCTGCCGCTTTTTGAGTATCTGGCCGAGAAAGGGTATGCCCTGGGTACGGACTATATCGTGGGTCATCCCGGAGAGACACAACAGATCTGGGATGAAGCGTATGAGAATCTACAAAAATTCCCGCTTACGCATGTACATGCGTTCAGCTACTCCAAGCGCGACGGTACCCCTTCGGCTACGATGAAACCGGAAGTGGCCGGAAATGTTGCCAAAGAGCGCCTTAAAATGGTAACATCACTGATAGATAACAATAACTTTCTCTTTAGGCAAAAGCATAAAGATGAAAAGCTGGAGGTGTTGATAGAGTCTGTGAAGGGTGACTATTTTTACGGACTGGATCAATATTTTAACCCGATCTATGTGACCAGCGAGCTCGATATTGAGGGGAGCTGGATCGAGATCACTCCGAGTGAGATCAAGGAGGAGGGCAATTATGGCCGTTTCTAAGTCAAATCGTAAGATAATGATCTATTCAGCACTGATGCTGGTTCTCCTTTTCACCTATGCACTGCTGCGCGATACCTCCAAACCGATATCGTTGGCACAGGCTGAAACCTATATCGCCAATAAAGAGATCACCAAGGCCTATATTGCAGAAGATACGGTCTATCTTCAGGGCTCCATAGGGCGTTTTCGTATTCCGCTGTCGGTTCTTGATCCCAAAGAGATGCCGGGCCTTGTCATAGACAGCAATGCCGGAAGCAGTTTTTTTTATAAGTTCTTTTTTGTCTTTTTGATCCTGATCTTCGGAACGCTGGCTTTTTACCTTTACAGTAAAGAGCGTTCAGTCTTTTCTAAAGGCAGGGCTTTGGGAACAGAGGGGGATGAACACGCCTCATCGGTCGTTGCAACGACTTCGGATATTCTTTTTCGGGATGTTGCCGGCATCGAGGATGTCAAAGAGGAACTTTTTGAACTGATCTCTTTTTTAAAAGACCCCAACAAGTTCTCCCGTTTCGGGGTGCGTATGCCGAGGGGTCTTTTGCTTGTAGGACCTCCGGGTGTCGGCAAGACGATGATCGCCAAGGCTGTAGCCGGTGAAGCGGGTGTGCCCTTTTATTATCAAAGTGCCTCATCCTTTGTCCAGATCTATGTAGGTATGGGGGCCAAGCGTGTCAGGGAACTTTTTTTGGAAGCCAAACGCAACGCCCCGGCGATCATCTTTATCGATGAGATCGATGCCGTAGGTAAGATACGCGGTGCGGCCGGAAGAAATGATGAACGGGATGCGACACTCAACCAGCTGTTGACCGAGATGGACGGGTTTGACTCCTCAAGCGGTGTTGTCGTCATTGCGGCGACAAACAAGATCGATGTCCTGGATGACGCACTGCTACGGGCAGGACGATTTGACCGCCGTATCTTTGTCGAGCTTCCGACGATGAGTGAACGTGAAGCTATTGTCTCTAAATATCTGGAGAAGATCCCCAACTCTATCGACCCTAAAGAGGTTGCCAAGATGAGTATCGGGTTTAACGGGGCTTCTTTGGCGACATTGATCAACGAAGCAGCGTTAAAGGCTTTAAGAGAAGAGAAGATCCTGGTGACGATGGATGATGTCCAGGCGGTGAAGAGTAAAGTCAAAGAGGGTAAAAAACGTCTTCAGGCACTGCAGGAAGAGCAGAAAAAGCTTCAGGCCAATTATCAGGCTGCACGGGCGTTTGTCGCCGCACTTGAGAAGTTTCCTTTTGAAAAGTGTACGATCACCGGTGAAGATATCTCAATCGATAGAGACCCTCTTGCTACAAAAACAGCGCTGATGGCTGAACTGAAGTTTTATCTTGCCGGTATGGCGATGATGCAGCTTAAATACGGGGAACACTGCTCCCATGTCGAAAAAGATCTGGGACGTGCCAAGAAATTGGCTTCGGACATGGTCAAACGTTTCGGTATGGGTGATGAGATACTGGGTGATGCCAGCGATGAAAAGCGCCTGCTAAGCAGTGCATTAAAAGAGGTTAAGTCTCTGCTTAAGAAGTATGAATCACCAATAGCGGTATTGGCTGCAGATCTTGAAAAAGAGGAAGTGTTGGGCCAAGAGCATTTCGTGAAGGCGGTAGATGATCTTTTATAGCGGATTTGCACTCAAAGATGACGACCGCTTTTTTGAAAGCTACCTGGATGAGAGTGATTACTGTGTCGCAGGCTTTTCTTACGGTGCCATCAAAGCGTTTGAGTATGTACAAGATAGCTACAAGCGTGTCGATAAACTCCAGCTTTTTTCTCCGGCATTCTTTCAGGGGAAAAAAGAGCGCTATATCGCGATGCAGCTGGGGGCATTCTCTTCAGATGAGAAGGCGTATCTGAGAACATTTGTAGATAACTGTTTTTATCCCGCACCCAATGATAACAGTGCGACACTGGACAGTGCGGACTACCATGACCTTAAACGTCTTTTGACCTATATCTGGGATGAAAAAGCGTTAGCGAAACTTAAAGAACGCGGGATAAAATTGGAGGTTTATTTGGGGGCTGATGATAAGATTATTGACGCCCAAAAAGCTTTTGATTTCTTTACGCCGTATGCGGAAGTGACCCTTATAAAAGATGCGGGACACTTTCTGATCAGGAAATAAAAGCTTTTTTTAGCCGCATACTGTTTTAAAAACCATAGAAATAAAGGAAAATATTTGGATATTAAAATTGGAATCATTACAGCTTCTGACCGTGCCAGTGCCGGTGTATATGAAGATATCTCCGGAAAGGCGATCATAGAAACACTCAATGATTATCTGACATCTGAGTGGGAACCGGTCTATAAAGTGATCCCGGATGAACAGGATCAGATTGAACAGGCGATGATCGAACTGGAAGAGCAGGGGTGCTGTCTGATTGTCACCACCGGTGGGACCGGTCCGGCCCACCGAGATGTCACGCCTGAGGCTACGGAAAATGTCTGTGAGAAGATGATGCCGGGATTCGGTGAACTGATGCGGGCTGAAAGCCTGAAGTACGTTCCGACGGCTATTCTTTCAAGACAGACTGCCGGGATACGCAAAAAATCTCTCATTTTAAACCTTCCCGGAAAACCGAAGTCGATTCGAGAGTGTCTGGATGCGGTTTTCCCTGCGATCCCGTACTGTATCGACCTGATTGAAGGTCC
>JBFEYF010000183.1:0-4318 GCA_041562295.1 Sulfurimonadaceae bacterium | reverse complement strand
TTTGCAATGTCTCTGTATAGGTCGCGATATCACGGATCTCGTAGATCGGGTCGTAAAGGGTCTTAAATTCGACCTTTGAGCGCCATTTTTTACCAAAATCCATATCAAGCGTCAGGTTGAGTGTATTGCGTGCGCGGGAAAACCCTTCAAGAATGGCACTCTCCTGGTAGTTATAGGCAGTAGAAAGGGTATAGTCTCCGGTCAGTTCGATCCAGGAGGGTTTTTCTGCTTTAATCGGCTTCACGGTGACTTTGATAGGCGTCTCCTCTTCGAAACTGCCCAGAAGGTCATCCAGCTCTTCGGCTTGCAATGAAGCGGTTGAAAGAGCCAAGGCGGCTGCGGCAGACCACAGGTGTCTCATTAGAGTCCCTTTTCGATACGGCGTACCGTGAAGTCGTCAAACTTGAGGTTTTGGTTATATTTTACGTCAGAGATCTTAAGCACTGTCGCATGGGTCGTGTGTTTGCCTTTTTTCGTCTTCATCTCTATCTCCAACGCGGTCCAAATACCGTCGATCTGCTTCATATCGGTGACCTGCATATACTTCTTCTTATTACCTTCATTCAGAAAGTGGATCGCCTGGGCTACCATGAAGTTGTCTTTACGGACAAAGATATAGGATTTGGTGTAACCGAACTCATCGACGATCTTTTGTGTCTTCGGTGTGCGCTCGATGATCCACGCCTCGTGGCCGCCTTGGATCTTGGTCTCTTTAACTATCTTATAGCGGTAATCTTCGATATTGGGTTTTGTCATATCGGCATAGGAGAAGTCCGAACCCATAAAGCTGCCGCTTTTATCCGTTGAAGCGATACGCTTGCTCTTTTTGAGCGCCGGCAGATAGAGCCACTGGTCATCATCTTTTTTAGGATCATCATAATCATAAGTCAAAAAAGCGGTATTCTTGACGTCATTGGGTTTGAGGAAATAAATGGAGGTGTAGATATCTTCACCCTTATCCTTGGAAAAACGCTGCAGGTGTCTGAGACGCTGATTGCCGTGTTTGTCGATCAGTATCATCTGCAGAACCGATTTTTGGTTGTCACCGTCATCCCGGGCATCTACTTTTTTTACGATCTCCATGACATCCATGGAAAAAAGAGACAGCGGTAGTACCAGACTAAGCAGCAGGGCCTGTTTTAAAGATGTGGTTTTCATAGGTGTTCCTTTGTTTTGAAATTACGGAAGTAAAGAGCCAGCAAAGCCGGCGCGATATAAAAGTCTGCCAAAAGGGCAACGATGATAGCACTGCCCGTTAGTAGACCAAACGCAAAGAGGTTGTCCATACTGGCAAACATATAGATAAAAAAACCTATACTAAGTACAATCGAGGTGATCAGCATGGCCCGGCCGGTACCGGTCAGGGCATGGATGATACTCTCCTTGGTATCGGGATGTCGGGTATGGTAACGCACGAAATTGTGCATAAAGTGTACGGTGTCATCGACAGCCAGGCCGATGACGATGGAACCGATCAGCATCGTAAACATATCCAGAGGAAAGTCGAAGATCACCATAAGCGCCAGAACGAAAAATATCGGAAAAAGGTTGGGAATCATACTGATAAGCCCCAGACGCACACTCCCAAGAACCAGCATCATCATCAGTGCGATAACGCCGAAGGCCAGAAGGTAGCTGATCCCGGAACTGTCTATAGCCGCACTGATGGTTGTCGTCAAAAGCGGTATCAGCCCGGTCAATGTTACTGTAGCGGAGTCGTCAAAATGGGTCGAGACATATGTGCGAAGTTTTTCCAGGACCTCCTTATAGGCATAGGCATCTATCCAGGGCATTTTTATCGTGACACGCGCCTTGGAAAAAGTGCTGTCGACAAAATCTTCCAGGTCGTCACTGCCGGAATTTTCAAATAGCAGTATCTCCTGGGCGATAAGGTCGGCATGTTCGGGTATGACGTAAAAACCGGGATCGTTGGCATTAAGCGCCTTATGAATCTCTTTCATGATATCAACGACACTCGTAGCTTTGCCTACAAAATAGCCCGGATGGCCTCCCTGGATATCGGCCGCTTTTTTAAGGCTGAGCGCATAGTGTGCGAGGGCTTCGATCTGTTTCAAAACGGTGTAGTCATACAGACCGTTCTCTTTGTTGGTGTCTACGATGATCTCCAACGAGATGGAACCTTTAAGTTCGGCATCGATGACCTCTGTCGCCTGACGTACAGGATGATCCTCTTTAAACCATTTCAACGGGTTGTGCGAGTAGCTGATCTGCACCGCAAAAAAGATGGTGACCAGCATAAACAAAACAGAGCCGGTGACGATAGCCCGGGCATGTCTGTGTGAAGAAACGGCGATCCTTCGCAGTATACACTCCATGCGGTCATGATGTCCGTCTTTGTGCACGACAGGTCTATGTTTGAGTGGCAAAATGGCCAGAAGCGCCGGCAGAAGCAGCAGGCTTAAAAGTAAAACCAGCAGTATCCCCAGTGCCGCGAAAACACCCAGGTCTGCTACAGTGGCTACCTGGGACAAGGAAAAAGAGGCGATCCCCGCAGCTGTAGTCAGCGATGTCATGACGATGGCAAATCCGGAGTGCCCCAGCGTATGGGCTATCGCCCGTTCCTTATCTTTGTCGGTGTCCAGGCTTTTATAAAAGATGGCTAAAACGTGAACACTCGCACCGACACCTACGGCGAGTAAAAATGAGGGGATGATCTGTGTCATGGTACTGATGGGTGTCTGGGACCAGGCCATCAGGCCGATAGTCGCCAGGACCGAGAGGACTACGATCAGGATCGGCAAAACGACGCCGGAGATACGTTTAAACAGCAGTGACAAAAAGATAATGATCGTAAGGATGACTATCAGGTTGAACTTCGACATATCCTTCATCATCGAAGATTTCAAAAAAGCGGTCACGGCGGGAGAACCTGCCAAGTAGATCTGAAACTGTGAATCTTGATACTTGCGGATGATCTGTCGGGCCTTATCGACCAACGCGGAATTTTCAGCATCAGAGATAAATACTTTTTCCTGTGATGTCTCCTCTTCAAAACCGGTGAAGGTATCTGACTCATCATCCCCCACTGCGCTGTAGGTATTGGACTCCAAGACGATCACGGTGAAGGTGCCATCTTCGGAGATAAGAAGGTTCTTGTAAAGAGGATTGTTCAAGGCAAGTTTTTTAATCTTCTCTATCGCCTGCCGGTTTGCCGGCCATTTTTCAAAAAGTTCTTCCACCAAAAGGGTGTCGGCACTGCCTTGCGTATTGCGGGCATTGATCAGTGAGGTGATCTCATTGAGGTAGGGGACTTCAGATGCCAGCTCATGGTGAAGGTCACGAAGTCTTTGCAGATTCGACGGGGTAAAAATGCCGTCGCTCTTGATTGCGATGATGATCTTCTCATCCCGGCCGAACTGCTCCCTGAAGCTGTCGTAAGCGATACGGGCCGGATCATCCTTATGTAAAAACCCCTCGGTGGAAGTATCGATTTTGATCTGAGGCAGATGGTAGATCAGGCTCAGGGTAACAAAAAGCATGGATAGGAGCACGACGAATCTGTAGCGCACGATAAAAAAACCGAGGGCTTCGAAACGTTTATCGATTCGCTCTACCACTGTTTTCATGATGTTAGGCTCTTTTCTCTTTACGGTAGTAGATCGTCATCAATGCCGGAGCCAACACAAAGTCGGCGATAAGCGCTGCGATGATCGCTGTACCGGTCAAAAGACCGAAGGCGATCAGGTTGGACATGCTGGCAAACATATAGACATAAAAACCGATACTCAGTACGATCGTCGTTACCATCATAGCCCGACCTGTACCTCGCAGTGTCTCATCGATCGATTGGAGCGTGTCGCCATTGTGCAGGTGTGCGCGTCTGAAGTTATGCATAAAGTGCACGGTATCGTCAACGGCCATACCGATAACGATGGCACCGATAAGCATGGTAAACAGATCGAGCGGCAGACCCAAAAGTACCATCATACCGAGGACGATAAAGACAGGGAAAAGATTGGGAATCATACTTATCAGTCCCAGACGGATGCTGCTGAGTAAGAACATCATCATCAGGGCAATAACACCAAATGCGACGACATAGCTCAATCCCGCACTTTCGATAGCGGCACTGATGGTGTCAGCAAGAAGGGGGATCATACCTGTGAGGGTCACCGTCGTATCGCCCGTAAAATGTTTTTTGGCGTAGGCATCAAGTTTACCAAGGATGTCATGGTAAGCAAAAGCTTCGATCCACGGCATCTTGATCGTGATACGGGCTTTGGAAAACTGGCTGTCGACAAAATCTTCGAGGTCGTCGCTACCGGAGTTCTCAAAAAGCAGGATCTCCTGTGCCATC
>JBFEYF010000182.1:0-4336 GCA_041562295.1 Sulfurimonadaceae bacterium | reverse complement strand
GTATCAGGGAGCGCATCCGGCAAAAGGCGCAGCGTTTTGAGAAGCTGAAGTTTCCCTATCTGATCGACATTCCGCTCTTTTTTGAGACCGGGGCTTATGATATCGCTACCTCCGTAGTTGTCTATACCCCCAAAGAGGTTCAGCTGCAACGTCTGGTTAAACGCAACAAAATGAGTGAGACCGAAGCGTTGCAGCGTATTGAAGCGCAGATGGATATCGAAGAGAAGAGAGCCCGTGCCGATTTTGTCATCGACAACAGCGGCGACCTTCCCCACCTGCAGGCCGAATGCGAAGCCTTTGTAGAGAAAATAAAAAAACTTAAACTGGGCAGCGAGGAGTAACCATGTTTATCGCCAAATATAATGCATCAGGCAATGACTTTGTCATTTTGCACGATTTTATCAAGACCGACCGCAGCGAACTCGCCAAGACAGTCTGCGACCGCCATGCCGGTATCGGTGCCGACGGACTGATCGTCTGTGTACCGCACGGCGAGTACGATTTTGAGTGGCAGTTTTACAACGACGACGGCAGCTCCGCAGAGATGTGCGGCAACGGAAGCCGTGCCTGTGCCCACTACGCCTATACAAGAAACCTCGCTCCTGCACGGATGACCTTTTTGACCGTGGCGGGTCCTATCAAAGCAAATGTCGAAGGGGATATCGTAGAGAGTGAACTCACTCCGCCCCTTATCGTCCAACAGGATATTCAGGAGTTCGGTTACACCTGGTGGCTGATCAACACCGGTGTTCCGCATCTGGTGACTTTTGATGCCGATATCGCCCACTTCGACCTGGCTATGGCCAGTGAGCTGCGCCACAAATATAATGCCAATGTCAATCTGGCCAAAGTCCACAGTGACCATATACAGGTGCGTACCTATGAACGCGGTGTCGAAAACGAGACCCTGGCCTGCGGTACCGGAATGGCTGCCTGTTACTACCGTGCCTTTTCCGAGGGCAATGCCACCCAGGAGCCGACCAAGGTGATCCCAACGGGCGGTGAAGAGCTTACTTTGGGCTATACTGGTGAGACGATCACCTTCAAAGGCAGGGTAACCAATACATTCAATACGACGTGGGAGCTGTAGATGCCTTATATCATCCTCCCCTTCCTCTTCCTCTCCCTGCTATGGTCAAAGACAGACCCCAGTTGGGGATTTTTCGGCATACTAGAACCTGAAAAGGGTTTTGGTCCATCCTATTATGATATCCGTGACGTCAAAAAAAGAAAAGAGCGTTTTATGGATATCCTCTACCCTCTGGTCATTGAAGGGCATAACCGTATCCAGCAGGACAGAGCCTTTGCCATCGCTTATTTTAAAAAGAGAGAAAAGGGTCAGCTTACCGATGCCGATACTAAAAAAATGGCCCTGCTCAATAAAAAATACCGCATTCAAAAGAGTGACCGTGTCGATGAGTACCTTCTCAAGATCGACATCGTTCCTGCCGCCTTGGTCTTGGCCCAGGCGGCTGCGGAAAGCGCCTGGGGCAACAGCCGTTTTGCCAAAGAGGCCAATAACATCTTCGGCGAATGGACCTGGGGACTTCGGGGGATTATTCCCAGCGGGCGCCCTGCAGGCAAAAAGTATATGATCCGTATCTTTAACACACTGCAGGACTCGGTCGATGCCTATATGCTCAACCTAAACCGCCACCATGCCTATAAAAATTTCAGAAAAGCACGTTTTGCCAAACGCAGCAAAGGGAAGTGTTTCAAAGGTAAAGAGGCGACCCACTATCTGCAAAACTACTCCGCCATCGGTGATGAGTACCAGAAGATGCTTAAAGGCATCATCCATTACAATAAGATGTGTGAATATTCACTGCTTCAGGAATCTATGCAGCTTAACTAAAGAGAGATGATATTTTCTCAAAGCCCTAGGATTGGGCTTCGTGAGAGTGCTCTATATGAAGGTTGTTCAGATAGCGGTCAAGGCTGATAAAAACCTTTTCCATCATCTTGGCATGCATCTTTTTAATCGATACAAACTTATTAATAAAACGGTAAAACGGATGGTTAATCTCAAGACCCACACTGTAGGTCAGATGGGTCATCGCTCCGTCACGCTCCAGTGACCAGACGCCGTGTCCTACGAAGATACCTTCATACAACACTTCAAACTTCTCATTGGGTACCGTTTTATCAATACTCCAGGTAAAGCTCCCCGGGCCTGCCGGCGAGACTTCAAGCGTATTTTCGTCCAGCTGCACAAACTTGGCACCCGGCCACCACGCTTCGTAGGTGGAAAGATCGGAAATAACCGAATAGATCAATTTATCCGTATGATTTAGATGGCGTTTATTGGTTACATTAATAAAAACTTTTTCCATTAAAGGCCTGCCTCCTTAATACTTTCAGCTTGGTAGTGTGCCTGAAGCGGATCGATCACTTCATGAAGCAAACCACCCGATAGTATCTCATTTAAACGGTATAAAGTCAACCCTATACGGTGATCTGTGATACGATTTTGCGGATAGTTGTACGTTCTGATACGTGCCGAGCGGTCGCCTGAGCCGACCTGCTCTTTACGCGCCGATCCCTCTTTTTCCATCTGCTCTTGCATCTGCATCTCATAAAGACGTGCTTTGAGTACTTTCATCGCCGCATCTTTATTCTTATGCTGAGACTTTCCGTCCTGGTTGGTCACGACCAATCCCGTAGGAAGGTGCGTAATACGTACCGCAGAGTCGGTCGTATTGACCGACTGTCCGCCGTTACCGCTGGATCGCATCACATCGATCTTCAGATCGTTGGGGTTGATCTGGATCTCCACATCGTCGACTTCGGGCATGATAGCTACCGTGATCGCCGAAGTATGGACACGCCCCTGGGACTCCGTAGCCGGAACCCTCTGGACGCGGTGTGTTCCCCCCTCAAATTTAAGCTGGGAGTAGACACCGTCACCCTTGATAAGAGCAACAAGTTCCTTATAACCTCCGGCTTCAGACTCTGAGGTATTGACGATCTCGATCTTCCACCCCTTCAGATCCGCGAAACGGGAGTAGGCGTTGAAAAGGTCCCCTACGAAAAGGGCAGCCTCATCCCCGCCGGTTCCGGCACGCATCTCCAGGTAGATATTACGGTCATCATTGGGATCTTTGGGAACCATAAGAACCTTGATCTCCTCTTCCAGTTGCGGAAGAAGAGCCTCTTGTTCTTTCAGTTCCTCTTTGGCAAGTTCCCCAAGTTCAGGATCGGAAAGCATCTCTTTGTTCTCTTCGATTCCTTCTACAGTCTCGATATAGAGTTTTGACTTTTCCACGAGTGCTTCCATATCGGATTGCTCTTTAGAAAGTTTTGTCATAAGTTTTATGTCGGAGGTTACATCAGGTGAGCAGAGTTGCTCACTGATCTCATTGTATCTGTCGATAAATGGTTGAAGTTTTTCTGTTAGCATTAAATGCCGTTAATTAAGCGATTGCGTTCACTTTTAATTGAAGACGGCCGACACGACGTGCTGCTGTGTTCTTTTTAAGTAAACCTTTGCTTACAAATTTATGAATCTCTTTATTCGCAACTTTCATCGCTGCCTCTGCCGCCGCTTTGTCACCTGCTTCTATCGCTTCGCTTACATCACGAGTGATGTTTTTAAGACGAGTACGATAAAAACGGTTACGTTCCGTCTTTACTTTCGTAGTACGGATACGTTTTAACGCTGATTTATGATTTGCCATAGCGCTCGTTCCTTTTATAATATTAGAACCCGAATATTACCCAATTTATTATTAAAAGTAATTTAAGGAATATATCCCTTTACACAAACTCTGATTTGGCTATAATTTTAGCCCTATAAAATCTAACAAAAAAGATTAACTTTATTGAACTTCTATCAGAAGATCCAGTTCAAACCGTTTTTAAAGGAGTGGTCCCAACTATGAGTAAAAAACTTTTCGGTACTGACGGAGTACGCGGCAAAGCAGGAACCTATATCACACCGATGCTGGCTATGCGCCTGGCTATGGCAGCAGGTATCTACTTTAAAAACAGTAGTAAAACCAACAAGATCCTGGTCGGTAAGGATACACGCCGTTCAGGCTATATGATCGAAAACGCTATCGTCAGCGGCCTGACAGCCGTCGGTTATGATGTCGTACAGATCGGGCCGATGCCTACTCCGGCCATCGCTTTTTTGACCGAGAATATGCGCTGTGACGCCGGTATCATGATCAGCGCCAGCCATAACGAATACGGGGACAACGGGATCAAATTCTTTGATGCCCACGGAAACAAATTTTCCGAAGCGACCGAAGAGGCGATCGAAGCGATCTATTATGATGACGAGATGATCGACAAAGCTCCGGTCGTCGATAAAAAGATCGGTTCGGCCAAACGT
>JBFEYF010000181.1:0-4391 GCA_041562295.1 Sulfurimonadaceae bacterium | reverse complement strand
TGATTACCCCTCCGATTGGAAGGAACATTTCGATTTCATTTTCGAATCCCATACGATCCAGTCCCTTCCCCTGGCACTCAGAGATAAGACGATCACCGCTATAGCCGATCTTTTAAAACCCGGCGGGATCGTCCTGACTGTCGCACGGGGTAAAAATGAGGGCGAGCAGTTTGACGGCCCGCCCTGGCCTTTGACGATCAATGAGTTGAAGCTTTTTACGATGAAATCCTGTAAAGAGCTCGGCTTCTCCATCCTCGCTTCGGATGATGCCAAATCATCGCTGCTTTTTAAAGCCCACTTCCAAAAAGAGTGCTAGAAAGTTATCCAAAGCGCTTGCACTATCACTTTTTTATCACATAAGATAACAACTTGATTTAAATCATGATAAACAGTCACGCTTTTTGTTACTATTACAACTATTAGAAAATATTATTAACCAAAGAGCCTATTATGTGCAAAAGTCTTAAAAACTTTATCTTTGTATCGATGATGCTGCTGACTCTTTTGATCTTTGGCGGTATCTTTATCTTCTCTACCTACTTGCACACCACGTTGACGAAGGATGAGGCGGTCAAGACTGCCGATGCCATCGCTTCGCAGACCTTCGCATCGATGTACCAGGTCATGCGAAAAGGGTGGTCCCGTGATGAGATGGAAACCTTTTTACACTCGCTGGAAGAGTCCTATAAAGGCTCCTCAAACACTATTTACGTCTACCGCGGGCCGGTTGTTGAAAAGATATTCGGAAAGATCGATCAAAAAAGCTTTTCCCCCGCGGTCACACAGGCTTTGAAAAGCGGGGAAAAGCGTCTGATCAATGCGGGAGACACCGTCACGACGCTTATGCCGCTTAAAGCAAAAAGCGAATGTCTCAGCTGCCATCTCAATGCCGGGGAGGGGACAGTTTTAGGTGTGATCGAGGTCTCACGCGACCTTTCGGAAGTCACCCTGGCCAGCCAGATCCGGTACGGCCTTTTTTTCCTTATCGCCCTCCCCTTCGTTATGATGCTTTTCTTTTTCCTCTCCCGCTATGTCGGGCGCAATCTTGACCAGAGTATCGAGAAGTTCAATGAAAAAGTGACCGCCATCAATACGGTCAAAGACTTCAAAGAGCTTGATATCGGCGCTATCGACCTCCGTTATACCGAACTCAACAAGGTGATGGGGAACATCAACATACTCTCGGAGAAGCTGAAAAACATCGCGGTGGACAAAGATCTTCTGGAGTTTGAGATTCGGCTGCTGGATAAGTTCATCATCACCACCGATGTCGTCCGAGACTGGAAAGAGTATATCAAAGAGCTTATTATCGAGATCAACTCGGTCATGAGTGCCTACAGCCTTTTGACGATGTTTCGTATCGGTGATGATGCCTACGAGATCGAAATCTTCTGGATCCACCGTCCCCAAGAGCAGACCAAGCGTCTCATGGAGAGCATCGCCCGCAAAGAGATCGAAGCGAGCCCCTATTTTGACAGCGACATGCACTACCATATCTCACACAATATCGCGGACACAACAGCTGACCTCAAACCCCTGACGGCAGAGGAGATCGAACTGCAGTCCAAATCACTCTTCCTGGAGGCTCCGAAGATCGGCGGTATCGTCGGTATCGGGGTACAATCCCTTTTGGTACAGGACCAGATTCGCCACATTGTCATCGAGGGAATCCTGACGACACTGATCAACCTGGTCGGATCGGTCAAGGCGATCCACAAATATACCAATGAACTGGAGTATTATGCCACCCGTGACCCGCTCACCGCTCTTTTTAACCAGAGGGTCTTTAGGGATCTGCTCGATTATGAAAAACGGCGGGCAGAACACCACCAATACAACTTTGCGGTTCTTGTCATCGACTGCGACAACTTTAAGCCGATCAATGACCGCTACGGCCACAGTTTCGGGGACGATTTCCTGCGTGCCTTTGCCGAAATGCTCGAAAAGAGCAAACGCCCCGAAGATATACTCGCCCGCTACGGGGGTGATGAATTCACGCTGATCCTGCCAGAGTGTTCCCGTGATGAAGCCCATGAAGTAGCCTCCACGATTCTCAATTCGGCAGACCAGTTCGAGCTGGATGCACCTGACGGCTCTTCAGCCAGGACAACCGTATCGATCGGTATGGCGATCTTCCCCGAGCATGCTACGGAAGCCAAAGATCTTTTCAATATCGCCGACGCGATGATGTACCGCTCCAAACGCATGGGTAAAAACTCGATCACCCTTCCGGGTCAGGAAGATCTCGAAGAGGTCTTCAGACAGGCCCAGGACAATACCGCTCTTGTATTGGATGCCATCAGGAATGACAAGATCGTTCCCCATTTTCAGCCTATTATCGATATCGAAAGCCATGAAAAACCGATCCATGAACTTCTGATGCGTATCGAGATGAGCGATGACCATATCAGTGCCAGCGACTTTATCGAGATCGCCGAGACGATGGGCGTTATCCACCAGATGGATTATATCGTCATCGAAAAAGCCTTCAGCCATATCCGTCAAAGCGACTATGACGGACTTTTGTTTATCAACCTCTCTCCGCGTTCACTGATCATCGGGGAGTTTATGGAGAAGATCATCGGACTGACACATAAATATGGGATTAAACGTTCCAATATCGTCTTTGAGATCACCGAGCGCGAGACCGTCAAAAGCTTTGCCCTCTTAGAAAAATTTGTACACAACCTGAAACTCGAAGGCTTCAGCTTTGCCATCGACGATTTCGGATCGGGTTTTTCGACATTCCACTATATCAAGAAATTTCCGATCGACTACATCAAGATCGACGGCGAGTTTATTACCAACATAGACAAAGACCCCAAAGACCTTGCCTTTGTCAAGAGTATCGTCGCTTTGGCGCAGGAACTGAAGGTAAAAACGATTGCCGAGTTTGTTGAAAACGAAGAGGTACTCAACTTTTTGCACTCGATCGGCATCGACTATGCCCAGGGGTACCACATCGGTAAACCCGGCAAGGACTTTACCCACAGATAGTCTCCTTTGACCCGGGAACGATAATGGTGTACAATGGCAAAAAAGTTTGCCGCGATCTCTGTCTCAAAAGCGGTATTTAAAGGTGCCGATGCATAAGCTTCCCTATTTACAGCACTATCCCAAGCATCTTCAAGAAGAGGTCTCCAGGCTCATTGCTGAAAAAAAGCTCTCCGAACTGCTGCTTAGACGCTACCCAAAAGCGCACGGCATAACCACGGATAAAGAGCTTTATGCCTATGTCCAACAGCTGAAAAACAGCCATATGAAAAAAAGCGACCCGGTAAACAAGGTCCTATTTGACAGTAAGATCCACGTCATCAACAATGCGTTGGGAACGCATACCTTTGTAAGCCGTATACAGGGGAGTAAGCTCAAAGCCAAAAGCGAGATCCGCATCGCGACCCTTTTTAAATCGGTCCCGGTAGAGTTTTTGAAGATGATCACGGTGCATGAGCTGGCCCATATCAAAGAGAAAAGCCACAACAAGGCTTTTTATAACCTTTGTGAACATATGGAACCGCACTACCACCAGCTTGAGTTTGACCTCAGACTCTACCTGACCCACATAGAGTTCTTCGGCAAACTCTGGCAGGCAGATGCAAATATTACTTGACGACTGCCAGGTGGGTGTAGCCGTTGCGGTAGATATAGACCCGCTTCTTTTTCAGCCCCTTATAGTAGTTCCAGCTCTTTTTAAAAGTATCCACACTGTCGATGATCTGGGACTCTACCTGAATGATCACATCCCCCGATTCAAGACCGCTTTCTGAAGCTGCAGAGCCCATGGTGACACTTTGGATAAAAGCGCCCTGGACATTGGAAGGGATACGGTACTCCTGACGGATGCGCGGCGTGATGTCCTGCAGCTGCATACCAAGCTCCTCAAGCTTCTCCTGGCTCTCTTTTTTACCTTCGAGCTTCGCTTTAACCGTTATCCTCTTTTTATCTCTGATGATCGTCAGTTTGACCGTCGTACCCGGAGCGATGGAACCGATGATATTTTTAAGCTCCGAAGCTCCCAGCACTTCCGTCTCGTCAACTGCGATGATCAAATCACCCCGGCGAATACCCGCTTTTTCCGCCGCGGAGTCCGGAACGACATGGTTGACCACGGCACCGTCTCGGCGCTCGTAAAAATCAAACAGATCTTCGGAGATATTCTCGATACCCACGCCCAAAAGCCCGCGCTTCACACTTCCGTGTTCAACCAGCGAGTTGACGACATGTTCGACCATAGCCGAGGGGATGGCAAAACCGACACCGTTGTTACCCCCGCCGCGTGAGATGATAGCCGTATTGATCCCGATAAGATAGCCGCGGCTGTCGATCAGCGCGCCGCCCGAGTTACCGGGGTTGATCGAAGCATCGGTCTGGATAAAGTTTTCATACTCGTT
>JBFEYF010000180.1:0-4400 GCA_041562295.1 Sulfurimonadaceae bacterium | reverse complement strand
CCGTTTCCATCCTCTTTGGTCGTAAACTCCATCTTAAAGATCTGATCCATAATCTCAGGTGCGATGCCGCCGCCGTTATCCTCTACTGTGATGATACCGTCGTCATCTTCTTTATCCAGGGTTATGGTAATACGTGCACCCTCTTTTTTCAGCCCGATCAGGGCATCCTTGGCATTATTGATCAGATTGAGTATGATCTGCTGCAGCTCATTCTCTCTTCCTCTTAGCACAAAAGGCTCTTTGGTATCGATATGGATCTCTATACCGTAGGCTTTAAACGGTACCGATAAGAAGGCGGCAACCCCCTTAACCACATCCAAAGCCCTAAAAGTGCTCTCCTTTTTGCCACTTTTGTAAAAAGCCAAAAAGTTATCCATCGTCTCGCCCAGAAAATCGATCTGCTCTATACCCTTGCTCATAAAGTCATCGATATACTCCCGGGTCAGCGGCTGATACGAAAACTCCATGCCCAGGTCCTCGACCAGCAGGTGCAGGTAATGTAACGGCTGTTTCCACTGATGGGCGATAATTCGGACCATCTCTCCCACCTCGGCCGCTTTGTTTTGCTGTATCAACAGACTCTCTTTTGCCTGACGTAAAGCGATCTCCTCTTCGATACGCTCTTCCAGGTAAAGATGGTACGCATCCAGTTCACGCTTTTGCATGATCTGTTTTTTGACACTCTCCAAACGGTCCTGCAGCTGCTCCATCATAACCGGTTTTAGCAGATAGTACTTAATCCCCAAAGTGATCGCATCCAAGAGGTAACTACTCTCATTATAGGCCGTCGTTACGATGATAGGGATCTCTTTATCGTTGGCTCTTACCTTTTTGATCATCTCCAGGCCATCCATGATCGGCATCTGAATATCCGTGATGATGATATCGGGAAGATGTTCCTGATACTGTTTAAGCCCCTCCTCTCCGTTGGTTGCGGTTATCACTCTGTCTACATAAAGAGAGAGGATATCGACAAACTCTTCGAGGATATCTTTTTGATCTTCGACATAAAGTACCGTCAAGTGCTGATCAATCTTCTTTTTATCAAAGTGTTCCAAGCGTTAACTCCTCTCTGCCGTCAAAGGTCTCCTTGATTGCTAAAAACTCATCCAGGTTTTCAAAGAAGATATCTACAAGGTTGGGATCGAAGTGTCTGCCCCGCTCTTTTTTAAACAGATCCAATATCTCTTTCAAAGGCCACGCCTTTTTATAGACACGGTCATGGCCCAAAGCATCAAAGACATCGGCGATAGCGGTAATACGTCCGTAGATATGGATCTGATCCCCCTTCAGCCCCTTGGGGTAACCGCTTCCGTCCCACTTCTCATGGTGTTCCAAAGAGATGATCGCAGCCGTCTTTAAAAGCGGCTGGTTTGACCCCTTAAGCATCTCATGCCCCAAAGATGCATGGCTCTTCATGATCTCAAACTCTTCCGGTGTCAGTTTCCCGGGCTTGTTTAAGATATCATCGGGGATCCCCACCTTGCCGATATCGTGCATCGGTGAGGCCATCTTGATCTCTTCGGCCTCCTCTTTGGGCAGTCCGCACTTAAGGGCCAATAGTTTGGAGTACTCTGCGACCCTTCGTACATGATCACCCGTCTCTTTGGAACGGGTCTCTCCGATGGCACCCATCGTTGAGATGACTTCTCTTTGCGTCGCGATAATCTCCCGGTTCAAAGCCACCTGCTCTGTCAGGTTGGCATAAAAGCAGAAGACCTCATGGACATCCCCTTCGATATTATGAATCGGTATAAAAGAGGAGCGCAAATAGAGCTCTTTGCCGCTTCGGCTTCTGTGCTTGACCATACCCTTCCACAACTGGTGTGTTTGAACCGCTTCCCGGACCTCTTTATCCAGTTTCTTGATATAGACGGGATCGACCAGTGAGAAGTAAGAGCTGCCAACGACACTCTTCTCATCCAGTTCCAAGAGCTTGATCAGAGCGTCACTGGCCATGGTGATCTCTCCCTCTTTGGTGGTACGGCAAAAGAGCGTACTCTCTTTAAGCGCTTTTTCATACTCATAGATAAACTGGATCTTTTCATCCAGGGTCTGGGCACTGGTTTGAAGCTTCTCTTCAAGCTTTTGCTTATCCAGTTCCCTCTGGGTTACATCTTTGCGGATCGAGATAAACTCTTCGATCTCGTCCTTGCTGTTAAGGACCGGGATAATCGTTGTCTCGACGATATAAAACGAACCGTCCTTGGCACGGTTTTTGACAACACCCCGCCACTCTTTTTTATCCAGGATCGTACTCCACAACTGGGTAAAGACCTTGGTATGGGTGTCGGGGTGGCGTACGATATTGTGGGAGCTGCCTAAGAGCTCCTCCCTGCTGTAGCCGCTGATCTTGCAAAAGGCGTCATTGGCATAGGTAATGATCCCGTTGATATCCGTTTTGGAAACGATATCACTGCGGTCTACCGCCTCTTTGTACTGGTTTAGAAGCTTTTCGCTCTTTTTAAGACGGCGGGCATTGAGAATCGTCTGCGCGACGCCCTGCAGGGTCTCAAAAAGCTCCTTGAGGTTGATCGGTTTGAGTAGATAGTAGTGGATCCCCAGTTTGATCGCTTCAAGCAGGTACTCGCTTTCGTTAAAGGCCGAGGAGATGACGATCGGTGTATCGGGATCGAGCGCCAGGATCTTACGGCTCATCTGCAGCCCGTCCATCTGCGGCATACGGATATCGGTAACAACGATATCGGGCCGCTTGGCTTCAAAGAGTTCCAACCCCTCCTGGCCGTTAGTTGCGACATAAAGGTTGCGGCACTCATCTTCTAAGACTTCGACCATCTCTTCACGGATATGGCTGTCATCTTCGACATAAAGTATCGATATGGTATTGAGGAGTGTATCATCCATAGTTATTCCCTCATTATTAATGCTTTGTAGATTATAGGGGAATCTGCGAAGAAAAAAAAGTCGACAAAGGAGTACAAATCAGATCAGTCTGTGGGTTATGGCGTAGGTGATCAGCTGGGCGTTGCTGTTCATATGCAGTTTTTCCAGGATTCTTTTACGGTAGGTACCGACGGTTTTGGGCTTAAGATCATACTTTAATGCGATATCGGAGCTCTTGATCCCTTTGGCCAGATCGATAAAGACCTCATACTCGCGTTTGGAAAGCAGCTCGTACAGCTGCTCCCCCGCTTTGAGCTGACGGAGGTTGGCATCGATTTTTTGCATCAGATCCCCATAGAGTATCGGCTTGATGATATAGCCGTCTGCTTTAAGATCAATCGCTTCGAGCAACTTTTCCACGTCACTGTAGGCCGAGATGAAGATAAATACCGCATCGCTTTGACCTTTTCGGATCTGTTCGAGCATCTCCAGACCGGTCATACAGGGCATCTCTATATCGGTCAGGACAACATCGGGCCGGTACTTGTGAAAAAGTTCTTCCCCTTCGCACCCGTTTTGCGCCTCGTAGACATATTTAAACTCAAGCTCTACCATCGATTTGAGTGTCTCGCGCGTCGTTTGGTCATCTTCGACGATCAGTACGGTAAGATTTTTATACAATGCCCTGTTTTCCATCCTTACATTGTAACACAAGCACCCGATTTTCCTCTCTTTTTGCCCATATATTAGTTATTGAAACCATAATTTTGTTACTATCTCTTCAGTGTTTCTTTTAAAGCACCCAATCCACTCTTAAAGGGATAAGCGATATGAAAAGCAGTCTGGTCAAAGGTCATGAACTCTTTAAGAAGAGCTACTTTAAAAATCATGAGAAAGAGTTTTTGGAGCTGGCGCAAAAAGGGCAGCAACCCAAAGTCCTTTTTATAGGGTGCTCGGACTCCCGCGTGATGCCCAACCTCATTACCAAATCGGGCCCGGGTGATCTTTTTATGATCCGCAACATCGGAAACTTCGTCGCCCCGTTTAAGCCCGATGAGGACTTTCACTCTACGGCTGCGGCCATAGAATATGCCGTCAGTGTCTTGAAGATCAAAGAGATCATCATATGCGGACATACCCAGTGCGGTGCCTGTGCCAGTCTTTTTGAGACGATAGAGGACCCGGAACTGGTCCACACCAAACACTGGCTCAAACTGGGTGAAGAGGCCAAGAATATGGCCGTAGAAGTTTTGGGTGCCGATGCGGAAAAAGAGAAACTGCTGCGTCTTACCGAACAGCTCTCCGTAGTCAAACAGATCGAACATATCCTCACCTATCCCGCTGTCAAAAGAGGTGTCGACGCAGGCACTATCCACATCCACGGCTGGGTCTACAACCTGGCGACGGGAGATATCGTCTACTATAACAGCGATGACGGCTGTTTTGAGTCTCTAAGCACGTTAGAGTCTAAATAAGATCCCACCCCTTGGCGTCCACCAGTGCTGCGATCGTCACGACATAAAGTGTCGAGATATCCAGAGACTCTTTTTAACTCT
>JBFEYF010000179.1:0-4468 GCA_041562295.1 Sulfurimonadaceae bacterium | reverse complement strand
CTCCGGAGAGGTTTCGCGTCCGAGCATATGGATATCGTAGATATTCTTTTCCATCTTGCGCCAGCGGTCCTCATATTTGCTGGTGATCGGGGCGTCGAGGTTTTTCTTGACGGTGATCTGGGTCTGTCTGGCATCGAGAAACGTAGAGAGCGAGTAGGCAAAATAGTTCTCGCTGTCGGTTCGCAGCTCCAGAGTCCCCTCCGGCTTAAGCACCCGCACCGACTCTTCGATAAAGCTGTGCGAGATGACGCGGCGGCTCGGTTTTTTATCCCAAGGCACCGGGAAGTGGACAAAGATCTGCTTCACGGAGTTGGAAGGGACAAACTCCAAGAAGATACGTGCATCATAATCGAGCAGCAGCAGGTTCTCTATCTTTTGGATGGCGATCTGTTTGATCACCTGTTCGATCGAAGGTTTGTGGATCTCGATACCGACATAAAGCACGTCAGGGTTTTGCAGCGCCTGGTAGATCAGGTGGCGTCCGCTTCCAAAGCCTACCTCGATGGCGATCTCTCTGCCTTGGGAAAAGTCGCCTAGAAAGTAGTCGATCGTTTTGAGTGCCGAATCCGATGCGGCTTCAAGATGAACGTTCTTTTTGATCACTTCGGGGATGTTGGTATGCTCTATCGTGACATTACTCAGTTTGGCAAAAGCATTGATCGCCATCTGCAGATAGTAGTTTGGGGAAGGGCGCGTCGCTTTTTCGGCCTTGATCAAAAATCCCCCGTCTGAGGGCTTGACCCAGGTAAAGAACTTTTTATTGTCGATCGTCGTATCGACGATATAGTCCGGGGTCGCATAATCGTTTTTAAAGATTTTGTGAAAGGTCACCCCGTCCGCTTCGGCCGGAAGCTGGGGCGCTGTAAAACTTTTGGTATGTATGTGGGGCATCTACTGGACAACCTTCTCAAAAAGTAATTCGTCTGTGGTAACAGGCTCGGAATCGATGCCGTTTTCATCGATACCCAAAATGGTATAGCTGGTTCCGACATTTGGCTGCTGTGTCGTCTGCAGTCTGGTGGTATTGAGATCGATCGTTGTCGTTTTTGTCTTGAACCAGCCGAGGTTCTCTCTTTTCAAGACACGATAGGAGACGGTACGATCGTCACCCTTATCCCACTCTAAAGTCGTCTGGTCGCCTTCAAGTTTCGCTGTTCTGAGTTTGATCTTTGCAGGGCGCGGTAGCGTTTTGCCGTTAAAGCTGACCACTGCGTCTGACTCCAACCCGTCAAAGTCCGATGCGGTAACGCGGTAGAAAAAGTTGCTGCCGTGTGCCAGTTTCTCATCGGTGAAACCGGGGTTTACGACTTTCTTATAGAGTTCAAAACCGCTTTTGGCTTCACTGCTTCGGTAGATCGAATAGTAGGCGATATCTTCCTGGGGATGTTTGGGCCAGCTCAGCTTGATCTTGGCCGCCAGGTTTGTCGTGACATTGACATCGGCAATCGGTGTAGGCAGGGCTTTGGTCAGGATCTTGACGATATCGCTGGGTGTCGATTTGATGTTGTCAAAAGTGACAGCCCGCAGACGGTAGAGGTAGACCTGGTTATCATCGAGATTCCGGTCGATGTATTCGGCTACCAGGCGGTGCTTAAGTACGGCAATCGTCTCCCACTCTGTCTTTTCGGGGATGCGTCGTTCTACCACGTAGCTGGCTACCCGGCCGTTTTGGTGCGGTCTCCAGATCAGCTTCGCTTTGCGCGGCAGTTTGTTGAGTGAGTCAAAATAGCTGACGGATCTGAGTGTCGGACGTGTGATCGTCGATGCGGCTTCGCTGGGACGTGATTCGCCGTTTTTGTGGTTAAAAGCCGTAACACGGTAGAGGTATTTTGTCTGAAACGGAAGGTTCATATCCACATAGTGGGAGGTGAAGCGGTCCGGGATCTTGGCTACCAGTTTAAACGGGGCTTCAGCATCTTCTTTAAGTTTGCGGTAGATGTTGTAACCGGCGATAGTGGGATCGTGGTTGGGGTCCCATTCTAGCGCGATAGCCGTGATGTCACCGATCCATCGCATCGGAGGGATCGTCGGAATAGACTCGTCATATTGCGGTGCTTTGCTCGACAGGCTAGGCTGAGTAGAACAGCCACTGATCCATAGCGTTAAAAGCATTCCTGATAGTATCAGTCTGAAGTGTCTCATCCCGTAGTGCTCCTTCAAAGGTCTGGTCTAGAACTTCTTGCAGATCATCAGGGAGTTTAGCGATAAACTCCATCTGCTCTCCTGTCGCCGGATGGACGAGATAGAGGATATATGCGTGCAAAAAAATTCGATCCATTTTATCTTTTTTGCTCTTAAAACCGTATAAAGGGTCACCGCAGATGTGGCGTGTGATCGATTCCAGATGGACCCGTATCTGATGGGTTCTCCCAGAAAAAAGCTTACAGGCGATCAGCTCGAAACCGTGTTCTTCATCGGTCAGAAGTTTGGCAAAAGCAGTCTTGGCCTCTTTGGCTTTGGGGATGTTGGAAGTCGTCATTTTCAGACGGTTGTTGGCGTTACGGGTGATCGGCTTGTCGACGACGATGTTGTCTTTAAGCGGCATATCCAAAAGGGCCAGGTAGTAGCGTCCCATGGTGCGATCTACCAGCTGCTCGGCCAGCTTCTCATGCGCCTCATTGGTCTTGGCGATGACCATGACACCGCTGGTGCCTTTATCGAGACGGTGTACGATACCGTGGCGCTCTTCGCCGGAGATCGTCGAAAGTGAGATACCCCGTTTTTTAAGCCACTCTACAAGGGTTGCCTCTTTGACGCTGGGGGCCGGATGTACGGTCACGCCCGAAGGTTTGTTGATCACAAGGATATGATCATCTTCGTAGACCACTTCGACGTCAAAATCAACTTCTAGGGCCTCACTGGGCTCGGCCTGGGGGAGGGTGACCTCTATACCCTCATCGGGCTTGAGTTTTAAGCCGGGTTTTGTGACTTTTTTACCGTTGACTGTGACGAACTCTTTTTTTATCAGTTGCGCTACCTGGCTGCGGGAACTTCCCAGCTGCTCGCTTAAAAAACTGTCCAGGCGGTCACTGTTTTGGACGGTAAAGTGCTTTGTTTCCATAATACTCTTCTATTTCGTTATAATTGGCTAAAATTTTTTAGGGTGTATCGTGTTTAATCTTGATCGGCGTATCTTATCACATATTGACTTTATCCTCTTAACGCTCATCGTACCGTTAATAATCCTTTCGGGCGTATTGATCCAGGAGATCCATCCGGTGCTTTCACAAAAGCATATCATCTATGTCAGTATCGGTATTGTGGCATTTTTAGTCTTTTTCTTTTTGCCTATACGTAAATTTATCTGGATGATCCCGGTCTTTTACTGGTTCAGTATCGTTTTGCTGGTGTTGGTAGAGTTTATCGGTGTGACCAAACTGGGTGCGAAACGCTGGATCGAGATCCCTTTTACCTCCTTTACGATCCAGCCCTCTGAAATCATCAAGCCGGCCTTTATTTTGATGATGGCCTATCTTATCTCCAAAAACCCGCCGCCGCGTGACGGCTACGGGGTCAGGGACTTTATCAAGCTGGGTTTTTTTATTGTCCTCCCTTTTCTTCTTATCGCCAAGGAACCGGATCTGGGAACGGCAACGGTTCTGCTGCTTTTGGGAGTGGGGATTCTCTTTATTACGGGTGTGTACTGGAAGATCTGGGCGGTACTGGTACTGGTTGTGGGGATCGCGGCACCTACGATCGGTTATACCATGTTGGAAGATTACCAAAAGCAGCGGATCAAAGATTTTCTCTCCGAAAAACCGAGTTACCACGTCCAGCAGTCGATTATCGCCGTAGGCAGCGGCGGCTTTACCGGAAAGGATAAGGATGAGGCGACACAGACACAGATGAAGTTTCTGCCGATCGCATCAAGCGACTTTATCTTTGCCTACTATGTCGAACGTTTCGGCTTTTTGGGGGTACTGCTGCTTTTCGGACTCTATATAGCCCTGATACTACACCTCTTTTCTCTGTCGCAGTTTGTCAAAGAGGACCACTTTATACGGGTGATGAGTCTGGGGCTGTCGTTTTTGATCTTTATCTACATGAGTGTCAATATCGCCATGACCATAGGCCTGGCCCCTGTTGTCGGGGTACCCCTGCCGATGTTTAGTTACGGCGGGACCAGCTTTGTGATCTTCATGATCCTTTTGGGGATATTGGAAAACCTCTTAGCCTTCCGTTTTAACTTTATGTACCAGACACCCAATAAGATCAGTGATCATTAGAACTCCTGCTAATAGGGAGTTTTAAGAAAAAGTGCATTATAATGCGCACGCAAAAATATTTGCATCTGCGGGTCTTTAGCTCAGCTGGTTAGAGCACTCGGCTCATAACCGAGTGGTCCGGGGTTCGATCCCCCGAGGACCCACCACTATTTAGGGCTTAAAAAGCCAACTGTGTCACATTTGTGTCTTCTTTGTGTCACGAGTATAAATCAAATCCTCTGTTTATTTTCAGCTGTTCACCT
>JBFEYF010000178.1:0-4473 GCA_041562295.1 Sulfurimonadaceae bacterium | reverse complement strand
CAGCTATTATAAAGAGCTTGCCGCCACCCATCAGCATAAGCGGGATCTGTTTTGTGCAGCGCTTACCTATGCCGGTCTGACGCCGAGTATTCCTGACGGGGCCTATTATGTTATGGCTGATATCAGCTCAGTTGCGGGAGAAGATGATAAAGCAAAAGTGATGCATATTTTGGAAAAAACCGGGGTAGCCGCTGTTGCGGGCCGCGCCTTTTACCATGATGATTCAGGGAAAAATATCGCGCGTTTTTGTTACTCCAAACCCCTTGATGTACTTGAAGATGCCGCACAACGTATCAAGGCCTTGTAATGATGTTTCGTATGCTGCTCTTTTTCCCGCTTTTTCTTTGCGCCGCATGGAAGCCGCTTCCCTTTAAGCCTTTAAAAAGCAAAGAGGTAACCCTTACAGTGGCCCATATTACCAACCCCCGTTTTCCTGTAATGGATGAGAAACAAATAGAGATCTATCTTGACGAGACGCAACGCATCGTCAAAGAGCATTTCGGCATCCGTATCACTTTTGAGCGAACCCGAAGTATGAGTGTCACAGAACTTTTCGAGACGATTCCGCTAAAGATCCAAAAAGAGGCCAATGAGAGTGTTTACGATTTCAAACATGACAAAGGAGACAAAAAGCGGCTTGCTGAAAACCTTTATGAGGCTTTGAAGGTGTACGAAGATGATCTGCCGGCAGAAGAGATGTTTGCCTATGCCCTGCCTCATTTGACACTACTGCCGAAAGAGAATACACTGCAAGCGTTGGCACAGTCACTGATCGATACGGAGATAGACCGTCTGAAAAGATGGCTGAAGATCAAAGCCAAGGACGGGAACAGCGTCATCGACGCCAACCCTTACAATGAGTGGAGTTACTGGGATGCACTGGGGCATACACAACGTTCTTTTGATATTATTCTGACCAATCAGCTGATCGCCAGTGCAGAGTATTACGGCCAGGACATCCATTCGGCACTTCGCGGGGGTATCGTTGCCGGTACGACCAGCTATAAAAAGAACAGCCCCTACGACGCTTTTATCTTTGCCACGAGCTTCCTGTTTATCAACAATGACCCGCTCATAACCGAACTTCGCGGCGGAAAAACCTACACACCGGAAGAAGCCGCACGCTATGCCGGTGCCTATTTGGCTCATGAGATCGGTCACATGCTCTTTCGTTTTGCCCACCCTTTTGGTAAACCCGGCTGCGTCATGAGCCCGGCCAAACTTCTGCTTTTTCATGAGTGGTACGGCTCTGTCGATGCGAAACTCTGCCCGATCGGCTGCTGTAAAAGTATGCAGCCCGGAAGTGCGGTACTCTATTTTAACGACGCATGGTAATGCAAACGGCTATAGGCCGTTTAGATTATCCACAATACCCCGTACGGGACGATATTAAAAAAGAAGATGATAAGTTTAAAATAGAGCATCCCTGTATAATGGATTTCAAGAAAACGCTCTTTTGTCACTTTGTAAGGCTGCTTATACCAACGGATATGCATTTTGTAGACCCAATCTGTAGCAAAAGCGATAAAAACAAACCAGTAAAGCAAAATACCCAAGTTGATTAAACCGCACCAGCCGAAAAAACCTCTTACAATCTCCTGTGTCATTATCTCTCCTTTTTTTGAAACATCAAATAGAGTATAACACTTAAGCCCGAACTTCCCAATACCATCGCCATAATGACCATCTGATAGCGCGCTGCAATCAACGGATCGACCCCCGAAAGGATCTGTCCCGTCATCATACCGGGCAGGGAAACCAGTCCAACGGCTAAAAAAGCGTTGATCTGAGGTATCATGGAGGCTTTAAATGCTATCGAACGCGCTTTTTCAAAAGAGTGCTCAGCCAGCTCATTTTCAAAACGTTCCGCAGCCAGTGCCACCGCATTCATAGCATTGGCATAGATCATACCGGCGATCGGTATCACATATCTGGGTGTATAAAGAGGTTCTACGGCCAAGACCATGCCGATGACCAAAAAGAGATTAAGCGTACCCCCAAAAGCGATAGCAAACACAATAGCTTTATAGTGGGCGAAATCTCTTCTTTGTATATTTCTCAAAGCGATCCATGCAGAGACCGCGATCATAAAAAGAAGAATAGCCAAACCGAAGTAGACAGAGTCATTGTCAAACAGATAAAGAAGTATATATCCGATAAGAAGCAGTTGGGCGGACATCCGTACAGTAGCATAAGCTACCTCTTTGGCATCACCGACCCAACGGTAATAGAAGTAAGCCACCGCCGCTAAAGGCAGCAGCATATAGATGAGATTGCATGCAGGAATTGTCTGCACTACATCACCGACCCGTTAACGCTTGAGCTGGTTGACAGTCTGCAGCATCTCATCCGATGTGACGATAGCCTTGGAGCTTGCTTCATAGGCACGTTGACCCGTAATAAGGTCCGTCAGTTCAACAACAAGCTGGACGTTTGAAAGCTCGACAAAACCCTGGCGCAGCTGCCCAAGACCGTTCGTACCGGCAACACCGTTGATCGGATCACCGCTGGCTTCAGTATTGGTCAGGAGGTTGTCACCCATAGCGTGAAGACCTGCCGGATTGATAAAGTTGGTGATCTCGATCTGTCCGATGACCGTCGCTTCGGTCTGTCCCGCCTGCACTACGGATACCGTACCGTCGATACCGATATCGACATTGGTCGTATCTTCAGGAATCGTGATCTCCGGGATAAGACGGTAGCCGTCAGAGTTGACGATACTTCCGTTGGCATCCAGCTTGAAGCTGCCGTTTCGCGTATAGGCGATATTGCCGTTGGGAAGCTCTACCTGGAAAAAGCCGTTACCGGTAATGGCAAGATCAAGGTTGTTTCCCGTCTCCTGGAAGTTACCCTGCGTATACATTTTTGTAATGGCCGTAGGTCGCACACCCAGACCCACTTCGATTCCGGTTGGGCTCATCGTCGTTGCCGAAGTCGCAGAGCCTGCATGCTCCATCACCTGATACATAAGATCGGCAAACTCAGCACGCTGCTTTTTGTACCCGATAGTATTGACGTTGGCGATATTATTCGACGTCGTATCGATTTGCGTCTGCTGGCCGAGCATTCCTGTGGAAGCGGTATATAAAGATCTAAGCATTATCTATCCTTTTAAGCTTTTGCCGCTAATTTTTCAATAGCGTCACGGTTAAGGTCATTCATCTGGGTATCCATCACCTTTTGGTACATCCCCAGCATTCTGTGGGCTTCGATCATCGTCACCATCTCTTTGACAGCATTGACGTTCGATTTTTCCAAAAAGCCCTGGGCCATCGACTTGCTGTCGACCAAAATATCAAACTCCCGTTCGTCGGCAGGTACATAAAGGGAGTTACCCTCTTTTTTCAGACGGGTCAAATCTACCGGCTGCGCCACCATAAACTGGGAAAGCTGCTCACCGTCTACATGGATACGTCCCGACTGGTCGATGACCGGTGCATCCTGCCTTGTATCGAACTGGATGTACTGTTGACGCTGGAAATAGTCAGCCGGAAGCACAGGGTAACCGTCCTTGGTCGTCAATACCCCGTCTTTATCCAGCGTAAAGGCTCCGTCACGGGTAAAACGTATACCGCCCGGCGTCTTGACGACAAAGAAGAGATCGTCGCGTTTGAGTGCGACATCAAGTTTATTGTCCGTCTTTTGCATGGCACCGTGTTCATGGGCCGTAAAATTGGCTACAACGTGGGGTACGCGGTCCATCGAGCGGTTAAAAAATTTGGCCGATTCGACTGTATGGTTATCCAGCGGAAGCTCATCACGCTTCTCCTGGTACAGACGCATAAAGTCACCTACGATCAGATCGTCGCGCTTAAAGCCGTTGGTGTTGAGGTTGGCTAGGTTGTTGGTCACCGTGTCCAGTTTGTTAAACGAGACGACCATACCACCCGTTGCCGAATAAAACCCTGACTGCATCTCCATCCTTTGAGTACATTAGTTTAGTAGGAGAAAGCAAAGGGTGTTCCACTTTACCCTATTCCGATCCGCAAACGCATCCTCCGTTGTCACCGGGATCAAGCAATGCAGTGACATTGGAGTTATCCAGTTTGATATAGTCGCCGTTTCGGAACTTTTGAAAGATCGTATCAAAAGAGTCCTGCTTGTTATGAGAACTATAGACCTCTATGCCGTTTTAAAGACATGCGTTATAGGACACCCTCCCCCACATGGTAAAAAAGTGTCGAGGTTATGCCATGTGCATTTAAAAAAGAACCGCATTTAGGTCCGCTGCCGCAGACACCGTTTTCAATAACTTTCACATCTGCGGTTTTCGGATCCATAATGGCGAAGCACGGGGCATTGCCGTAAAGCTTTGATAAGCGGGTACTGGTTTTCTCGTCAAGAGGAATGGCCAACATATCATATCCTTGGTGATTGGTTTGTCACCAGGGAGATACAAGAACCGTTCTAGCTCTATCTCTATCAGTAGCTGTTTTCGTAAGCCTCTTTGATGGCAGAGCGTTCGGAAAGTGT
>JBFEYF010000177.1:0-4486 GCA_041562295.1 Sulfurimonadaceae bacterium | reverse complement strand
CCAGATAGGGATACCGACTTTTTTGCTGATAGCACCGCTGGTAATAGCGTCGTTGATCGCTGCAAGAGGACCGACGGCATTCGCAACGTCATTGGCACCGTGCGCGAAGCTTAGCAGCGCCGCAGCAAAGATAAGAGGAACGGTAAAGAGGGTATTGATACTCTCTCTGTTGTTTTTTAGAGATTCGGCTTTTTCATTAACGAACTTTTTCATATAGAAGAAGACACCGCTACCGACGATCAGTCCGAAAATCAGTGCAACAGGAAGTGTCGGCTTCTTGGTTTCAGGAAGGAACGGTAGAAGATCTACGATGTCAGGCCAAACTTTTTTAAGACCCTTAAGTGTCAGATAGGTTGTAAAAGCCAAAGCCATCAGTGCTACCAGGAAAGGAACGGTCTTTCTTGCAGCCTCAACCATATCCTCTTTAAATGTGATACTTTTCTTAATATAAAGAAGGAAGAGTGCCGCGATCAATCCGCCTAATACCGGAGAAATAACCCATGATGCAGCGATCTTACCCATAGTAGGCCAGGATACGATACTCCAACCTCCTGCAGCGATACCGGCACCCATAACACCACCGACGATAGAGTGCGTCGTAGAAACAGGAGCACCGACTGCTGTAGCCAGGTTAAGCCAAAGTGCTGCAGAAAGCAGTGCTGCGAGCATCAGCCAGATAAAGGTATCGGCATTATCGATCATACCCGGATCGATGATCCCTTTTTTAATAGTTCCTACAACATCACCACCGGCGATCAATGCACCGGCTGCTTCAAAAATAGCTGCGATGATGATTGCGCCCATAAGCGTGACAGCACCTGAACCGACAGCCGGCCCCACGTTGTTCGCAACATCGTTGGCACCGATATTCATAGCCATATAACCGCCGATCATCGCCGCGATAATCAATACTGTCGGATTCGATCCTTCAGAGAGAGATACCAGTAGCATAATGGCCATGATAAAGACCAAACCGATACTGAGTCTTAGGGAGTCTTGACGGGAGAAACGTACCGCCTTGTCAACCTTTTCCATACTTTTGAGTTCCATACCTATCCTTCTTTGTATTTGTATAGTTTGGCGAATTATACCGAGACCTTTATTACCAAACGGTTACAAAAAAATTCTCTCTGTTTTCGTTTTGTAACCAAACGGTAATAATCTTAGCATACAATTGCGCCAACTATACGACAAAATACAAATAAGGGAATCTTAACATGAAAAAGATCTTATCGTCAGTGGCCGCACTGACAACATTAGCAATGGCTGTGGACATTGACCACCCACACGACAGAATAGAAGCAAAAAAAAGCACAACTGAAAAAGCTGAAAAAAGCTTCTTCGATAGATTTCACTTCAAAGGTGACTTAAGACTGAGATATGAGAGTATTGAAAGAGAAGACTATACAACTGTAGAACATGATGAAGATAAATATAGAAACAGATATCGTTTAAGAGTGGGTGCAGAGTTTGATATTACAGAAAAACTTCACTTTGAATTTGGTATGAGAAGTGGTTATGCGAACCCGACTTCAGGAAACCAAACATTCAAAACTGATACAAATTTGAAAGAGTATTTTTGGCAGTCGCTTAGAGTCAATGTCTTAGGTTTATCATACGAGGCTAGTAAGAACTCTACGTACAAAGTGGGTAGACAGCCCTATATGATGTACAGACCTATTAAATCACAACTTGTTTGGGATAACGATATCTCATTGAACGGGGTAAATTACCAGTATAAAGATGATGCAAAGATTATCACTTTGGGTGTAAACCAACCAACTTTGGAAGAAGCGTCAATTTTAAAGGATGCAGCAGGTAATGAAGCTGATGTTAACCTTTTAGTGGCTCAATATGTGCAGACAACAAAACTTCAATCTGCAAAACTTAATTTAGGTGCAGGTATCTACTATTATGATGGTTTAAAAGGCAGTTCTGAACTTTTTGGCAGCCGAAAAGGTAATACTGTAGATGCAAACAACTTGTATGTAAATGATTATCATCTTGCAGAAGCATTTGCTGAATTACAGTTTAAAAGTGTATTTGGTAAACCATTCAAAATAGCAGCAGGTGTTGTACATAACTTGGGTGCAGACACTAACAACTTTGGATATGATGTAGCTTTTCAAATTGGTAAAGCTAAAGAGGTAGATGAGTGGCAACTGAAATACTCCTATACTGAACTTCAAGATGATGCAGCGTTTGGTGCCTATTCTGACTCAGATAACTTCGGCGGTGGTACTGCTGCTAGAGGTCATGCGATTAGAGCGAAATACAAATTTGGTAAGAAAACATACCTTGCCGGTAACTTCTTCTTCAATGAACATTATGCAAGTAATACTAAAGCAAATACAACTGAAACCGAACCCGGTTACAATCGTGTACAATTGGATGCGATTATTAAATTCTAGTCCAAAGATAAAAAAGTCTCTTTAAATATATAGAAGAACTATGACAGAGTGGTTCTTCTAAAGAAAGCTTCCCTTTTTTTAGCTCGTCACAAGATGTGATGGGCTATAGTAAAGCAAAAAAAGGGCGCTCATGCAGAAGATCTTTGATGAAGTCAATAGTCTGGATCAGGCATGTTATACGCAATTCGCACTCTCTTCTGATCTGCTTATGGAGCATGCAGCTTCGGCTATGGCAGATTATATCCGACAAAAATTCCCCCTAAACTCTACGATTGCTGTTGTCACCGGAAGCGGACATAACGGGGCTGACGGTATCGCGATGGCGCGCTTGCTGCATGGTGATTATCAGGTATCGGTCTTGGCACTAAACGCCCAGCAAAGCGAACAGGGAAAACTCCAGGAGACACGGGCCAAAGCGGTAGGCGTAGAGTGGCGTGAGAGTATCGAATCGGCTGATGTTATCGTGGATGCCATTTTCGGATCGGGGCTGAACCGTGAACTGGATGAAAGCTATCAGAAAGTGATCGAGATACTCAACGCGATCGATGCTTTTAAACTCAGCTGCGATATCCCCTCAGGCATTATGCACGACGGTCTTTGCAGCAAAACGGTATTTAAAGCGGATGTGACAATTGCGATGGGGGCGCTTAAAAGCGCACTCTTTTCGGACCAGGCCAAAGAGTTTGTCGGCGAGATACGTGTAGCCGATCTCGGGGTCAGCCGCACGCTTTATGAAAAAGAGAGTACGATGTTCTTGCTGGAGGCCTCGGATATGAAACTGCCGCACCGGCATCGGCAAAACACCCATAAGGGGAGTTTCGGACATACGGCTGTTGTCAGCGGGGAGAAAGAGGGTGCGGCTGTGTTGGCTGCCATGGCGGCACTGAGCTTCGGATCGGGCCTGGTCACGGTCGTGACAGCCGAAAAAAAAGCACTACCCTATGCCCTGATGCAGGATCGTACACTGCCTGAAACTACAACCGCGATCGCTTTGGGGATGGGACTGGGGACTCTAGATGAGGCGATGAAAAAAGTGATTTTGCAAAGCCGGGCACGGCTGGTAGTCGATGCCGACCTTTTTTACCACAAAGATATTTTGGAGTTTTTGGACAAAGAGGTGGTGCTGACACCCCATCCCAAAGAGTTTTGCGCCCTTTTGAAGATCACCGGTGTGGCCGATATCGAGGTGGATCTTTTACAGCAAAAACGGCTCCATTATGCCAAGCTTTTTTGCGAACACTTTCCCCGGGTCACCCTTTTGCTTAAAGGTGCCAATGTTATCATTGCGGCGCAAGAAGGTATCTATATCAACAGCCTGGGAAGCAGCGCTTTAAGCAAGGGCGGCAGCGGCGATGTACTCTCTGGCCTGATCGCGGCACTGCTGGCACAGGGGTATGAGAGAAGGGATGCTGCTATTACGGCATCCCTGGCCCACACTTTGGCTGCACAAAAGATAGATAAGAACAGTTATGCTCTGATGCCTGAAGATATTATCAAGGAAGTAGCACATTTATGAGTGAGCAGTCGGCAATGAAAAAGGTGGTCATTCTCTTTAGCGGAGAGGGGCATAATATGGAAGCGATCATCAAAAAGCTTCACAAAAAGGTACAGGAGGGGGCCAAAAACTGCCACGGTATCGCTATCGTCGCAGCCGTCACCAACAACCCGGATGCGGGCGGTATCAAACGGGCCCAAACTTTAGATGTCCCCGTGGCAGTATTGGATCATAAAGCGTTTGAGAGCAGGGAGTCTTTTGACCGGGAACTGATCAGCTGTGTCAAAAGTTATCACCCGGATCTTGTTGTCATGGCCGGTTTTATGCGTATTGTTGGTCCCCAGTTTACCCATACATTTCGGGCGGTTAATATCCACCCCTCACTTTTGCCGCGGCACAAAGGGGCCAAGGCGATAGAGCAAAGTTTTCAAAGCGGCGACAGGGTGTGCGGGGTGAGTGTGCACCATGTGACCGAGGAGCTTGATTCGGGGGCGATCATCTTGCAGGAGTCGTTTGAGCGAAGTGGTGAGGATACCCTGGAGAGCTTTACGGCAAAGATCAAAAGCATAGAGTATGAGAT
>JBFEYF010000176.1:0-4496 GCA_041562295.1 Sulfurimonadaceae bacterium | reverse complement strand
GTATCCATAAAAATACGAGTGTGTTCAATCAGTGTTTTTGCAGAAGATAAAAAATTATGAAATAATCTATTGACTTCTTTATAGACTTGATTACCTGCATCTCTATGTTCTTGTGACATTAGTTTTATTCCAATATCAATATTTTCAACCAAATCTAATGCTTCTTTTATTTCTCTCAAATTTCCATGAAAAATATTTTGACTAAAACTATGCGTATGCATTTTATTAATAAACTTAACTCCATCAGAGTTATGAATTTTCATAAATAAATCGTGACTCATATTAAGTGCTATTTATTCCTTTCAACTAACTATTTAATATCCTACATTTTATACAAAACAGTCTATTATAAGAATAATATCCAACAAAAAAAGTGTGATGATATTTTCATTTTATTGTATACCGTCATAGAAATGATAAAAATGTGCTCTTTTTACCTAAAGTGCAATGTCATGCTATTGCTTTAAAAGAAAATAGCATGACAAAATGTCTGGATATTTAACGATATAGGAATATCTTTACAAAATGTTCGGCTATTTTTATCAATGTGACTATCCCAATGTTAAGCATACTATTTTTTCCGGCGTGCTCCCGCACTTTTGGTTCCGCCCAAAAGTACGCAAAAGGCTCTCTCAACGGCTTCGAGCCCGACAGGCTGTCGGGTGCCTTTCAATCCACTGATTTTTTTCTAAAAATGCAAAGACTCGGCTTCGCCTCAAACAGGTTGCATTTTCTTGACGAAAAAGATCAGCTCCTTGAAAGCTCTGCAGATGTTTCGACTTTTCTATATTCGGGAACACGTTGATTTCATTGAAGATGCTTTGCATCTTCCGTTAATCGATGCGTCACTTTGTGATCTTTTCAAACCTCTGCAGAGCAGCTATGCAGACGCAATGTATCGTTAAGAAAATACAACTTAGCGAAGCGATCTTGTATTTTTAGATAGATTGAGTTGGAATAGATGGGAGTCAGCAGCTGCTGACCTCGAAGCCAGTTTGAGAGCTTTTTTCGCTTCCTTTTTTTGCGGTGTAAAAAAGGATGGGTGTTGCACGTAAAAATCTGATCATACAGAACAACTCAAAAGTAGAGACTAATTTCCTAACAAACCCGCTCCAAAAACTTCCCAATAGCCTCAAAAACCTGCTCTTTCACCGCCGAAGTAACAATAACATGATCGGTAGAGGGGATCATCACGATCTCTTTCTCACTGCTTGCGATACGGTCATAGATGATCTGCGCACTCGTAGGCTCCACGACAGGATCCTCATCCCCCTGGATGATCACCGTCGGCACATTGACCTGACTTAAGTGCTGCCGGCACACCTCCATCAGCTTTTTCAGCTCGTCTATGGAGCTGAGATAGTGCTTGGTGTAGTTGATCTCGGGGTTTTCCGCCTCGGTCTCTACCGAGTCGATATCGGCGTTAAAGACCGATAGCACGCTGTTTAGGGCATTGACCGCGGGAAGCAGGTATTTGAAGCTGATATCCTTGATCTCGATGGCCGTGTTGATGCAGATGACACCGTCGACGCTGCGCTCCTTTCTGGTAGCCGTGATCAGCGCCAGCAGTGCCCCCGTGGAAAAGCCGCACAGAAAGAGTTTCTGGCTGACCTGGCGCATCGCGGCAAACCCGCGGTTAAAAGAGTCCAGCCAATCCTCGTAGCTTTTGTCTCTAAGGTCCTCGGGCATCGTGCCGTGCCCCGCCATGCGGATGGCGTAGACGTTCATACGCTGCTTGTGCAGATAGTCCGCCAGGTACTCCACCTCTTTGGGTGCCGCCTTGTAGCCGTGGGAAATGACCACACCGGTGGTGTAGTTGGGGTTGAAGAGGATAAAGGGGCGGCCGATCTCTTTGGGTTTGGAGTAGAGTACCGAGTAGAACTTCTGGTAGTCGACATCAAACATCTTCTGATCCTGGTTATAGAGGATATAAAAGCACTCTTTTTTGATCTCGAACTCGGGCTTTTGGAGCTGTTTTTTCACCAGTGCCCGCAGATCATCCAAAAGCAGGACCTCGTTGAGTATCACCCTGAGAGTGTTTTTGATCCGTATCTGGGTAAAGGTGTGTTCATCGGCCAGCTTCGTTTTATCGATCGTATAGACACCGTCCCTGGCTTCGTTCATGATCCCCTGCGATACCGCCAGGGCCAAAATAGAGTCAAATGCGTCAAAGGGTTCGTCGATGAGCAGCTTAAAGAAGTCGCGCTTGAGCAGATACTGGATCTTGTAAATACGCAGCCCTATCACCTCCCTGGCGACCAGGAACATCATCGATTTGAGCAAAAAGACAGAGAGGTGCTCCTGCTGGTAATTTTCGATGATCAGTGCGAAGATATGGTCGAACGTGATCAGTGTGTTTCGGTAGATACGGTCCATCATCAGTGTCGTCAGCGGATGGCGGTAAAACTCGATAAGATCCTCATCGCTGTAGCTTGGTTGCGTCTGGGCGAGCTCTTTTTGGGCCATCTGGATATACTTGCCCACATCGATCGGCTCCCCCAGCTCGATATGCATATGCGCATGCATGATGAGATTGCCTTCGATCTCCAGCTCTTCCATATAAAGCGGCTCTTTTTTCTCCAAAAGCGAATCGGCCATCTCCAGCATGGGGTTGTTCCCCGGGCGGATCGGGAAGTAGCTGATCGTAACGGGAATGATCTGGGTCGAAAAGTAGGAGACCTTTTCATCCTTGCCCAGGTCATACTCCTTTCGAAACGCCTCGACGCCCAGGATATCCCCCGCCTGCTGCAAGCTGTTAAATCGCCGCTTCTCCAGCTCGCTTTTTAAAGCCAGTACCGCCGCACCGGTATAGATTGAACGCTGTTGGTCCGGTTCATGCAAAATAAAGTGCTGCTCACCCTTGGTCACCTTCTTGTTTTTCATCATACTCCCCTCGGGGTAGATGATCCAGGAGTGCTTGGCTTTGATCAGATCCGAAAGGATGATCTTGTTGCGCTGGGGATCGGCCGTCGATACGGTACCCACCCGTTCGAGGTATTCGCCCAATGCTCCTTTCAAAAGTCCCTTGTCGGCTAGGGAGCGTACATGGATATTGAGCTTTTGATAGAAGATGCCGGGCATCAAAAAGGTTTCGCTGCGGGTGAAGTGATTGGCACAAAAGAGGATCGGCTTGTTGATATCGATATCCTTATGGACCGATATCGATATCTGCGAGTCCAGAAGATGACGGACATACTGGATGACTTGATGGGTAGAGCCGAGTATCAGATCATCCATAGGGGTTAACTCCTTACAAACGTGCTCACGTCAAAACTATCAACCTGTACGATAGCCTCTTTGGCGGCTATCGCCTCTTCAAGAAGTTTAGCCTCCTCTTTGGTGATCACCGTCTTCTCTACCGAGAGATCGACCAGGTCGGCCACGGCTGCCTTGGGCAGGATCTTGGCCCGCACCGCTTTTTTAATCTTCTTGATGACGGCTGCTGACCGCAGTTGCAACGTGAAGGCCTCCTCAAGCAGTCCCAGCTGTTTGCCCAGATAGATCTCATCGGTCAGGCGGTCACGTTTTTCGTTTTGTGTCGTCAATATTGCGGCCAGTTTTTCGAGGTAGATATCATTGGTATCGTGCCCCATACGGTTCATGCGCATCATCACTCCGAAAGGCTTAAAGATGATCCCCATCACCCTCTTTCGTGTAAAGAGGTTTTTGGCGATCTCGTCATACGCTTTTTGGATCTTGGATAAAGCGAAGTCCCCGATATATCTGACAAACACCGCATCCTCTTTGGCTGAGCCTTCCGCCTCGAAGCGGCGCAGCGTAGCGATGAGCAGGTAGCTGTAGGAGAGGATATCCCCAAATCGCGCGGAGATCTTCTCTTTTTGTTTAAGCTCCCCGCCGAAATAGCCCATCAGCAGATCGGTCAAGAAAGCGAACGTCGCACTGTTCCACATCAGTTTGCGCTCATAATAGCCTGCGACCCCTTTGGATTTGGGCATATAGATATAGCCGCGCGTCAGACTCATGGCACTCATGCGCGTCAGGTTTCTAAAGAAGAAACCGATATGGGCGAAGAAGTTGGTGTCAAAGGCTTTGACATCCCCGCTTGATAACGCCTCGATCTCTTTATAGGCGTAGGGGTGGCAGCGGATCACCCCCTGCCCGAACTGGATAAGCGTACGGGTCATGATATTGGCCCCCTCTACCGTGATCGCAATCGGAGCGCCCATGTAGGCGTGTCCCAAGAGGTTACGCTCGCCCAGGCTGATACCGGCTCCGCCCACGACATCCATCGCGTCGTTGATCGTCTTTCTAAAAAGCTCCGTCGTGTGATACTTCATCACCGCGTTGATCACCGAGGGCTTTTTGCCCTCATCGATTGCCCCGATCGTAAAGGTGCGCGCCGCATCGATCATATAGGTCATGGCGGCCATATGCCCCAGTATCGACTCGATCCCCTCGAATTTGCCGACAGAGATACCGAACTGTTCGCGTACCATCGCGTAGGCACCCGATACCCGGGCACTCAGTTTCACCCC
>JBFEYF010000175.1:0-4504 GCA_041562295.1 Sulfurimonadaceae bacterium | reverse complement strand
GGACATGAAGTGCTCCCTTTCGGTACGGCACTGCTGATCAAACTCTTTGCGGCCCCGTTAATAGCGATAGGCCTTTGTCAACTCTTTTCCTGGGACACTATGGCGAGTCAGGTTTCGATTTTGGAAGCGGGGATGGCGCCGATGATCACAGCCGGGGCGATGGCTTCCCTGGTAGGACTGGCACCCAGACTCTCCTCCGCTATCGTCGGGTACGGGATCCTGATCTCTTTTGTCACCTCCTGGGGTTTGACACATTTTTTGTAACCAAAGCGGACGGTCATGAAGATTGGATACAATAATCATTAAAAAAAGGGGTGAAGATGGAATTTTTCTATAAGTTTTTAAAAGTTTTTAATTCGGCTGCCAAACCGTGGCAGGTGACATTGGCCATTGTGCTGGCAATGATCTCGGGGTTTGTCCCGCTTGAAGGCGTTCAGGGATTTGTCATTCTTTTGATTATCCTGGTGATCAATATACCTATCGCGATCTACCTCTTTTTTACCGCAAACTTTGCCCTGATCGGCTATCTGCTTGATCCTGTTTTTGAGACTGTCGGATACGCACTCTTAACGATGGATGCTTTGGAAGGGGTGTGGACATCGTTATACAACATCGGTTTTTTCCGCCTTTTTCATTTTGACAATACGATCGTAACGGGATCGTGGGTTGTCTCGCTGCTTTTGGCGCTGCCGCTTTATTTTATCGTGAAACTGCTGCTGTCTCTCTACCGGGAACGCATCGCTGCATTCTTTGACAAACTGCCGCTTCTTAACAAGCTGGGGCTTTTTAAGATATCGGATAAGAAAGTGGGTGCGCTTCGTATCTGGGGTGTTGCTGTTTTTGCAGTTGTCTCGGGGTTGATTATCGCTTTTATCTTTCTGTTTATGGATATGCTCTTTAAGGCGGGTCTACAAAAGGGTCTCTCTGCCGCACTGAACAAAGAGGTCGTTATTAAAGAGCTTGAGGTCAAGCTTGACGAGGGAGCCTTGTCCATCAAGGGACTGGAAGTATTAAACAGCGATCAAAAGAGTGCGGCGCTTTATATCGATAATATTCATGCGGATATGGATTTTAATGCTCTGCTGATGGGTAAGAAGCACATAGAGAGTATCAAGATAGCGGGGATGACGTTCGATGAAGCGGTTGTCAATGCTTTGGCCCAAGAAGAGGTAGAAGCGGAAACGGCCGATTCTGAGGAAAAAACAGATCAGATGACTGCACAAAGCCAGGAGGAAACGCCCAAGAGTGTCGAACTGCCTGATGTAGATGAGCTTTTAAAGAAGGAGCCCTTAAAGAGTTCCGAGCTTGCCGATAAGAGCAAGGCGGAGTATGAGGCGATCCGCAAGAAGTGGGAAGATGTTATCAATAACGAGTTTTCCAAAACGTTCAGAGAGAGTTTCAAAAAAGATCTGGACCTGATCAAAGCGCAGGCAAAAGATATCAAGAAGATCAAAGATACCAAGAAGAGGGTAGATGCCTTTAAGGCCAAAGTACGCCGGACAAAACAGCGTATCAATGAGCTCAAAAAAGAGTTTAAAGCGGATCAGAAACTTTTAAAAGAGCGTATCGACGCTATCAAAAAAGCAAAAACCGAAGATTATAAAAGGCTCAAAGGCAAGTACAGCCTGGATAAAGGGGGTGCGATCAATGTCGTGGGAGCACTCTTTGGTGAGAAGATCAAGGGGCATCTGGAAACAGCCGACACCTATTATGCTCAAGTCAGCCCCTATTTGAAAAGCGATGAGAATGCTACCGAAGTCACACCCCAGGCACGTCATGAGGGACGGTGGATCCGTTTTAAAGAGGAACTGCCATCTCCTCGGTTGTTAGTCAAAAAGGTCGATATTGACGGGAATTACCACAAACAGGAGTTCTCGGCAAAGGTTACCGATATCACGGATGACCAGAAACTTTTGGGCAAGACGACCAAGATGGTGATCAACAGTGACGGTAAGATGATTCAGAAGCTGACCGTTCGTGCCGAAGAGAACCGCCTGGGCAAAGAGGCGGTTACCACTCTTGAGTACCGGGCCAAACGCCTGCCGGATGTCGCTTTTGATTTCGGTTTCATCTCGCTGAAAAAAAGCGACGTGGGGTTTGAAGGGCACGCGAAGGTCCAAGCCGAAAAGCTGACCGGCAAGACGGATCTGGACTTTGTCAAAGCGGAGCTGACGACAAAAAATATCAGCGGCAAGATTGCCAAGGGGCTTAAAGAGGATCTCAAACGCACCAAAAAGTTCGCTGTCGCTATCAAACTTTCCGGTAAGGTCAAAGAGCCGAATATCTCCGTTAAGTCAGATCTTGAAAAGGTGGTCGCCGACTCTTTGAGACGTATGATGCGTGCCGAGCTGAAACGGTTTGAGGATCAGCTTAACCGCGAACTTGGCAAACTGGTCGGTGAAGATATCAAAGCGATAGATCTGGGTAAACTTGCCGGCATCGAAAAGAGTTTGGGCAAAGAGGATCGCCAGCTGAACCAGGCCCAGTCCAAGGCCGAAGCCGAGGCGAAAAAGGCCCTGAAGCTGGATAGCAAAAAACTGCAGAAGTTTTTGAAGTTTTGATTGATCGCAAGCCAAGGCATCAAAAAGGGTTTGAATAACCTCCTGGATATACAGGATATAACATGAGATTGAGATGGTTGCCATCGGTATTGCTGCTACTGGTTTTTTCAATCTCTACCTATGCCTATGCCGGCCAATCGGAGGTAGAGGATGCGTGGAAGAGGCTGTTGCACTATAAGCAGGGCAAAAGTGCCGTACTCTCAAAACACTTTTTTCTCTCAAGCGAGCAGGAGGTTGATCCCCTTGCCGAACTTAAAGCGCATATAGAGAGGTTTAACTCTCCGCTGGGGCAGGAGACAGCGTGCCGATTCCCGTTGAGGTATCTCTATTTAAAAAGTAAAAACCTCGTTCCCGAATTTTCACTGCGCCAGTGCGAAGCGTTAAACCGTTTTGTACAAAGTTATCAACAAAATCATATCAGCCTTATCTTCACATCGGAGTATATTACTGTCCCTGAGTCGGCGTTTGGCCATCTTATGGTCCTGCTGCATGATAGCACGACACTCCTAAAGAACGCAGATGCGGTTCACTTCACGGTGAAATCGATTCCCGATGACTTTCTTGCTTATCTGCGCAAGGGGGTGAGCGGAGATTACCGGGGCTATTATCTGCGCGAATCTTTTGATAACAAGATCTATCAATACAATGAGATAGAACAGCGCTTTATGCATATCTACAGACTCGACTTCTCCCAAGAAGAGATCCAAAAGATCCTCTACCACCTTTTCGAACTGAGAGAGGTCACCTTTGCCTACGACTTCATCGATGAGAACTGCGGCTCAAAGATCATCGATCTGCTAAACATTGCCAAAAGTGTCACGAGGCAAAAAAGTACCTTTTACCATATGCCCATCGAGGGGGTGCTCGATTACAGGGAGTATATCGTGGATAGCAAAGTCTATCCCCCGTTGATGCACAGGTCGGATCACCTGATCTCAAAGATGGGCAGAGAGGAAAAAGCGGTGTTTGAACAGGCTCTTGCAAAAGAAGCTTCCGAAGATCAGACTCACGATAGTGCCAAAGAGTCTCTCCTCAACTACACGAAGCTCAACCGCCAAACGTTTCAAAAGCTTTTCCCCTTCCATGATACGGATGCGGCGATGGAGTATAAAAAAGAGAGCCCGCCCTTATGGATCCCCGACCCTTTAAGAGAGTCGCTACCCAGTTCACTGGGGGTAGGGTGGTATGGCGGCAAGGAGCGTGCACTGCTTTTTTCTTACCGGCCTCTTTATAAAGAGCTCTCTGATATCCAAAGCGATCAACTTCAAAAGTCGGCTCTGACGCTTTTTGCTTTTGATCTTGCGGTGGGCAACGGTGAGGTGAAAATCGACAGACTCGACTTTTTTAAGATGAGGTCCCATATCGCAGCGACCCCTTTTGACACCCCTCTTAGCCTGGCACTGCAAAGCACACTGCTGCGTGAAAACACACTGCATGATCTGGAGTGGGAAAATGAGGTCGGGTTGGGGCAGAGCTACCGGCTCTCAAATATCTTTGCCACTTTTATGCTCAATGCCGGCTTGGATGAGAAAAGGGCTTACCTGAAGCCTCTGCTGAGGCTTTCAACCTCTTTTAAGGGCCGTTTTAAAGTCGCATGGAAAAGTTACCGCAAACATTATCAAGAGAGCAGCTACCGCTTCAATCAGTTTTTGGCAACCTACAGGGGGGATCTTCTTAGCTATACCCTAAGCTATGAGAATGACAGCAGTATGGATGATCAGCTATTTAGGGTGTTGTTGCAGTACCGTTTTTAGCAGGGTAGAAAAGGAGGAGAAAATGCTCTTGAGTAGGGTCTGCTACACCTTCTTTACAAAAGCAGCCGTAACTGCCAGAGCTCCGAAGCCCGGGATCTTGCAGTCGATATTGTGATCAGGCTTGTCAAGCAGCCGGATATTTTTGATCTTGGTCCCCACCTTGATCGGGGTAGAGCTCCCTTTGACCTT
>JBFEYF010000174.1:0-4515 GCA_041562295.1 Sulfurimonadaceae bacterium | reverse complement strand
GCGTTTGACCAGGGTTTTTCTCTTCTTGACCCGCTCTTTGACGAGTGCCGTCGTGCCGGAGAGCTCTTTTTCAAGTTTTTGCACATTGTCATGCAGGACTTTTCTCAGCCCTTCGTAGCGGGTAAAACCTATAAGGTTATAAATATCGGTGATCTCTCTGAAGAGCTTTTCGTAGCGGTCGAGTGTCGGAATGAGGGCGGTCGTATCAGGGTGCCTGGAGATGACGCTGCGCAGTTTGTGAAGGTTGACTTCATGTTCGACCAGTTCGGACTCCGTCTGAAAATTAAAAAAGCGCTGCTGGTTGGTCATAAGCTTCATGTAGACGATCGTAAGATCTTTATGCTCAATACGGGCAAAAAAGTCGTTAAACCCTTTGTTAAATCCCTCCAGCTGCTGCAACAGCCCGTCATGTTCCAACAGACCCAGTTTTCTGTACATGGCCACAAGACGGTAGAAGCTGTCATGATAGGTCTGTACCCGCGAGGCTATCTTTTGCAGATAGGAGATGTCCATGCTCTCCTGCTGCATATGTTTGATGGTGAGGTCGAGTCTCTTTTGGAAGGCGGTATAGGTTTGGCTAAAGGCGAGGGGATAGTCAAGCAGTTTATGATAGAAAAAGAGCTGCTCGTTTTTGCGCATATGGGCGACTTTGAGTTCCAGTTCGATGATATCCTGTGAGGTATGCTCTAAAAGTACCAGTTTGTCGGTAAAAGTATTCTGGTTTTGGATCAATACGGCCATCGATGCCAAAGATATAAGGACAATCACCAGCAGCCGGCTTTTGACTGAATGCAGTACCATACCTACCCCCTTGAGGCTTTCGAACCCTTTTAAAAGACGTTAGATTGATTGTAGTGGGAACTCTCTTAAAAAGAGTTTGTATAAATCCATCAGGGGCCTATTTCTTTTGCAGGATCAGGCGGATCAGCGAAGCCTGCCCCTGATGCCCCCACCCCTCATCCAGGGTATCGATCTCTTCGGCAAGATGAAGAATAGCGGTATCATCACGGTCGCATAGCTTCTTGAGCTCTGTCGTGTCATAAAGCAGGTTTAGATCTTTGGGTCCGCCGCTTGTGAAGTTTTGCAGCATCTGGTTTTTGGAGAAGAACTCCATGATAAGATATCCTTGAGGCTTTAAAGCCTCTATAGCGCGTTTAAAGCTTTGGGAACGTAATGGCTCGGGAAGATGCATAAAAGAGGCTACAATCGCATCGTATGAGCCTGCAGGATGCCAATCTTCCAAGTCGGTATGAATAACAGCGATGGAGAGGTCATGCTCTTTGGCCCAGTTATGCATCTTTTGCAGTCCCACGTCCGATGCGTCGAGTGCTTCGACTTCATATCCCTGTTGTGCGAGGTAGACGGCATTACGTCCCTCCCCTTCGGCAAGACAGAGGACTCTGCCGCCCTGTTTTAAAAGCGAGAGATGCTGTTTGATAAAGGCATTGGGCGTTTGGCCGTACATAAACCCCTCTTTGCTAAAACGGCTGTTCCACATCTGCTGCTGGTCGCTCATCGCTCTACCCCATCTTTTACCGGTACAAATTCGCACGATTCGATCTCTTCGGAGACCAGTCTGTCACCCTCTTTGGTGAAGCGGGTGATAATCTGTACATCACCAACCTGCATCGGGGCTACGATGATCCCGTCAGGATGCAGCTGGTCGATGATGGCCTTGGGGATATGGTCCGGTGATGCGGAGAAGAGTATGCGTTCGTAGGGTGCATAGCGGCTCCACCCCTCCTGACCGTCTCCGCTTTTGGTAAAGATATTGTGTATTCCCATGGTCCTGAAACGTTCGTTGGCTTCCCGTAGCAGAGAATCGATCCGTTCGATCGTGCAGACACGTCTGACAAGCTTGGAAAGCACGGCTGCCTGGTAACCGCTGCCGCAGCCGATCTCTAAAACCGAGTCGACCTTGTGCAAAAAGAGGTATTGGGTCATCTTGGCTACAGTCAGCGGAGAGGAGATATACTGTTTACCCCCTATAGGAAGGGCATCGAGCCTGAAGGCGTGCTGTTTGAGCCCGTTGGGGATAAACAGTTCGCGGTCAACACTGCCGATCGCTTTTTTGATATTTTCATCCAGTTCAAAGACCTTGTCGATCTCATCTGCCAGCTTTTGGTTACGTATGGCCGTAATTCTATCCATGGAAAAATCCTATATCGATATAGCGCCGCATCTTCTGCAGCAGTTTGGGGTCAAAAGGGAGTGTCTGCATAAGGGCATTCCCGTTATAGTGGGTTTCACCAAAAGGGGTAATGACCGCACTGCAACCTGTCGTATCCTCATTGGAGGCATCGGATGCGATAATATAGGCCTGATTGGCAATCGCCAGGGCCTTGGTGAGTGTCTTGAAATGTTCGGTTCGTATCTTTCCCCACTGTGCGGGTACCAAAATCAGGTCCGCCCCTTTGATCTTCTCCCAAAGATCGGTAAAACGCAGTTCAAAGCAGATAAGAAGTGCCACTTTGATACCGTCGAGTTCAAAGATCTTGATCGCCTCTTGAGTGCCGGCGGTAAAAAAACGGGTCTCGTCACCCAGGGTAAAGAGTTTGTGCTTTGCCTGGGTATGGACAAGAGCTCCCCTGTGGAAGACTTTTGCGACATTGTAAAAAGAGTTGCCCTCTTTTTCGATCATGGTGGTTATGATGCTTTTGTTGTTTTGGGAAGCTAAAGCGAGTCTCTCATCCGCTTTGGCTGAAAACAGTGCGGCGGCGTCGAAGTTGGCATAGTCAAAGCCGGTGAGACTGACTTCGGGTGCTAGAAGTATGGAGCCCCGGGGTGCAAGGTCGCACAGTCGGGTCAGCTGCGAAAGGTTCTCTTCATAGTCGGGTTTCGTCTCAAACTGCAAAGAGGCGAGCATCCTACCAGTCATCATCGAATTCGAGGCTTCCTTTGGAGTAGTTGGTTACCGTACCTTCGAAGAAGTTGGTCTTTTGGTCGTTGAACTTGGCAAAGTCGTCTACCCATTTGATCGGATTGCTGACATTGTAAAGCTTTTCAAATCCGACGGCATTGAGACGTTCATCGGCCAGGAACTGGATATACTGCGTCAGGATGTCATTGGTCAGACCCAGAATCTGTCCCTGCGTGATGTAGTGGCCCCACTGGACTTCCAGCTTGACCGCCTCTTTGAACATCTCGATCACTTCCTCTTTGAGTGTGTCGGTAAAGAGATCCGGACGATCTTTTTTAAGCGTGTTGATCATGTTTTGGTACAGAAGCAGGTGGGTTACTTCGTCGCGCTGGATAAAACGGATCATCTGCGCCGAACCCAGCATCTTTCCGGCACGTGCCAGGGTGTAGATATAGGCAAAACCGCTGTAGAAGTAGATCCCTTCCAGGATCTGGTTGGCAAAGAACGATTTGACAAGGTTGTGTTCTGTCGGATTTTTGGAAAGATCAGTATAGACCTTGGCGATAGCGTCGTTCTTTCCTTTAAGCATCATATCCTTGCGCCACAGCTCATAGATCTCTTTGGAGTTGGTCGAGATAGAGTCAACCATAACGGCGTAGCTTTGGGAGTGCAAAGCCTCCTCAAAAGATTGGCGTACCAGGATCAGGTTGATTTCGGGTGCCGTGATGTAGGGGTTGACATTGTCGATGACGTTGTTGGTCTGTAGCGAGTCCATAAAGATCAGCTGTGACAAAGCCTTGTCATAGGCGTTTTTCTCTTCGATCGTCAGCTGCCCGTAGTCTCTGGCATCCTGGGTCATGTCGACCTCTTTGGGGAACCATGTATTGTTGAGCATCATCTCCCACAGATTATAAGCCCATTGAAACTTGATATCATTGAGTTCGAAGATACCTGTCGGGTTACCGCCGAATATTTTTCTTGCATTGGCTGTTTCGGTAGATTGGGGGTTATATATCTGTTTTCTGTCCATGAAAATCACCTTCTCGATATGAAAAAAGATTATACTTTTGTATTACCAAAGCGAAGCTAAAATGTGGCAAATTTTATGTGAAAATTGTGTTAAAATACCCCCAACTGCGTTGATTGGGGAGTGCAAAAAGTAACATGTCTAATTTTCTTCTAAAACAGCTTCTATTTTTCAGTTTTTTAACGGTTTTTGTTCATGCCCAGTCGATGTTCTGGGAAGTCAACGGTACCCGGGGCGGAAAGGTCTATCTGTTGGGATCGATCCATGTAGGCAAAGAGGATCTCTATCCTCTGCCAAAAGAGATCTATGAAGCTTTCGATGCTTCAAATTACCTGATGGTAGAGGTCAAAATGGGACCCAACAGCGACGCTATCATGAACAATACGATGTACAAGCAGGGGCGGTATGAGAGTAGTGACTCGATCAAACACCACATCTCTGCAGAGAGTTATAAACGTCTGGAGACGTGGATAGCGCAGCTGAAACTTCCCAAAGGGAGCATGGACCGTTTTCGCCCCTGGGTAGCTGCAGTGACCCTTAGTATGATGGACATCACACGTTTGGGCTACTCTCCGATCTTCGGCATTGATAAGCATTTTGAGAACCGTGCTACGCATCTGTCCAAGGG
>JBFEYF010000173.1:0-4519 GCA_041562295.1 Sulfurimonadaceae bacterium | reverse complement strand
TCACCTGCAGCGGTTTCTTGGCAAGTCTGGGATTGGTTTTGTAGGGAATAGCGGTGACAAAATCAAGAAGCTTTTGGCGCTGGCACACTTCATCATCCCTAGAACAGGGTGTGATGATCTTCTGGGCAATATCCCGCACTTCATCGGAGACTTTGACGGAGTTGCGGTACCATTTCTCTCCTATCATCGTCACTTTGGTATTGTAGATGACGAGACGGTCTATAACGATATAGCTGACGTAGGAGAAAAAGATCACGATACTGGCTTTTGCGATAAGCAATCCCCAGTCGGTCCGGGGAGGTGGGGGAGGCTGCTTTTTAAAGTACAAAGAGTTTAGAAGTTGTCTTTTGGGTTGGCATCGGTAAAGTGACCGAAATGCAGTTTTCCGCCGCCAAGAATATGAAGATGCAGGTGAGGAACTTCCTGCCCGCCGTCTTCACCGATATTGGTGATAATACGGTAGCCGCTTTTATCGACACCCATCTTTTGGGCTACCTCTTTGGCAAACTCGGCTAAACCTTTAAGCGTCTCAGCGTCAGCCGTATGAAAGCTTTCGGTATGCTTTTTGGGGATGGCCAAAATATGCACCGGGGCTTTGGGGTTGATGTCATGAAACGCCAAATAGTTCTCGTTTTCCATCACAAGGTTGGAAGGGATCTCTTTATCTACGATTTTACAAAATATACACATATCCACTCACTTTATTTAAAATATTTTTTGAGGTCTTTTTCGATAGCCCCCGGAACTGTCGCAATGGTCATAAACTCATTCATCGTCAACAGCGGATAGCAAAGTGCAATCTGATACTTGGCATCCAAGGCTACGGCTTTACCATCTTGGATCAACACGCTCCACGGCAGTACCAGGGCATTTTGTGCGCCGATCTTATCGACGAATTTCATGGTGCGTTTTTTGACCTTGACACCGACAAGGGTGCTCTTTTCGGAAAGTTTGAGCTCAAAAACAAGGTTGTTTTTCACTTTTTTGTGAAACTTTTTCATCAAGGCGTCATGATCACCCGCAGCCAGTTCCCAGGTATCGCTGAATTTGGGCATACCCATCATAAACTGGAAAGAGGCGAGATCTTTTTGTTTGAGTTTGTCCGAAGAGGGGGTTAAACCGCTAAAGGCCGTTTGCAGTTTTGCCATCACTTTTTGGCTGGCTTCGTCGTTAAACGTATCCTGCATATAGGCGCGGAGGAAATATTCGGGGTTGGTTACACGCAGCTCCTTTGCCTCTTTATTGACGATCACTCGCATAGAAGCGGCAGCAAACCCGCGTCCTTTGGCTGCAGCGGCATTTTTAAGCGTTTCGTCGGTAAATATGATAACCGTATGCTTTTTCTTACCGAACTTGGCCTTGCCCAGGATCTCAAACCCGGCTTGCGTCAGAGCATTCTCTACCTGTGCACTTTTTTGTAAAGCGGCAGTAAAGTATGTGGGTGTCTTAACAGCCGGCATCATCCCGATAAAAGTATAGACCAATGCTGCAAAAACAGCGGCGGCGTAAAGTGGAAGCAGATATCTTTTCATCCAGAACCTCGAATTAATTTTTTACGATTATAGTGTGTGAAAGATGAAAATTTAATGAATCCCAACACTTTATAACTTATGATAAAAATAAGTGTTGGCAATGACCACACCATATCAATTTGCCTGTAAAAGCTCTTTGTAATAAAAATTTGCCTAAAATTGCGACCATATATTAAAGACTCCTTTAGGAGTTTGTCATGTGGAGCCAGCAATTGACTGATTGGATTACAAAGATTGCGGAAGCTAAAAGTCTGGATGACCTTGAAGCTATCCGTATCGCCGCATTGGGTAAAAAAGGTGAGATTACAGCAGGTCTTGCCTCGGTAAAAGATGCGGCACCGGAAGATAAACCCAAGATCGCAAAAAAGTTTAATGATTTGAAGCAGGAGGTCCAGGAAGCTCTGGTCTCCAAAAAGAGTGCCCTGCAGGATATCGCCCTGATGGAAGCGATGAAGGCGGAAAAACTGGATGTGACACGTTTCGCACCCAAACGTGAACGCGGAGCACTGCACCCTGTTATGCAGGTGATGGATGAGATCATCGAATTTTTTACACAGAAAAACTTCTTTGTCGAAACGGGCCCGATGGTAGAAGAGGATTTTTATAACTTCGAAGCGCTGAACCTGCCTAAACATCACCCGGCTCGTGATATGCAGGATACGTTTTATTTTAAAGACCATAAGCTGTTACGTACGCATACCTCACCGGTACAGATCCGTACCATGCAGCAGGTCAAACCGCCGTTTCGTATGATCGCACCGGGTACGGTTTTCAGACGCGATTTTGATATCACCCATACGCCGATGTTCCACCAGGTAGAAGGATTGGTCGTCGATGCCGAGAATAAGGTCTCCTTTGCCAATCTCAAATATATCCTGGAAGAGTTCTTGACCCATATGTTCGGGGATGTCAAGGTACGTTTTAGACCGAGCTTTTTCCCGTTTACAGAGCCTTCTGCCGAAGCGGATATCTCCTGTGTCTTTTGTAAAGGTGAAGGGTGCCGCGTCTGTTCCCATACGGGGTGGCTTGAAGTACTCGGCTGCGGTATGGTCGATCCGAATGTCTTTGAAGCGGTGGATTATAAAGATGTATCAGGCTATGCCTTCGGCCTGGGTGTAGAGCGCTTCGCGATGCTGCTTTACGGAATCGGTGATCTGAGATCACTGTTTGAGGGTGATTTACGTCTATTGGAGCAGTTTGCATGATCGTTACGAAAAGTTGGTTAAATGAGTGGATCGACCTGCAGGATAAGAGTGTCGATGATATCTGTAAAACACTCAATCAGATCGGTCTGGAAGTCGACAGTGCAAAAAGCTACCGTATACTTGAAAATATCGTCGTCGGTTTTGTCCTTTCATGTGAAAAACATCCCGAAGCGGACAAGCTAAGCGTCTGCCAGGTCGATGTGGGTACCGGGACACGCCAGATCGTCTGCGGTGCGGCAAACGTAAGAGAAGGGATCTATGTCCCTGTCGCGATGATCGGTGCGGTGATGCCGGGCGGACTGGAGATCAAGCCTGTTAAACTTCGCGGCGTAGAGAGTGACGGTATGATCTGCTCGGCTTCGGAGATCAATCTTCCGAAACTGGGTGAGGGTATTCTGATTTTGGATGACAGTATCGGCGAGCTCAAAGCGGGAGTGGCTCTCAATGAGTTTGAGTCACTTAATGATGATGTGATCGAAATCGAACTGACTGCGAACCGCGGTGACTGTCTGTCACATAAAGGGGTCGCACGTGATCTTGCGGCAGCTTACGGGAAGACATTGAAAAAGCATGATCTGAAAGATTCGGATTACAGACGTAACGGCGCAGGTCGTGTAATGCATTTGACACATACAGACGAAGTAGAAGCGGATGTTGTCTATAAAAGCTTTGAATATGAGCCATTTGAGGTACCGTTAAAGTACCGTTTCCGTCTGACGCTGTTGGAAGAGAAGACAGAGAACGCTGTAGAAGCGATGATGTTATACAGTATGCTCTCTACGGGTGTTGTCATGCGTGCCTACAACCATGCCGCCTTTACCAATGAAGGTGATCAGAGTATCGCGGAGATCAGACTGGGACTCAGTGAGAATGGGGTTGCCGTGGTTAACGGGTTGAGTGAAGTTACACAGATCGGTGTCGCTCAGGATGATCAAACCAAGATCAAAGAGAACGGCAAGGTGATCCTTGAAGCCTCCTATATCAATCCCGAGAGAATCTCCAAGCAGGTCTATGAACATAAACTGAATACGGATGATATCTATTACCGTACTTCCAGAGGAAGTGACCCGGATATCGAAACCGGCATAAAGTTTTGTGCTGATCTTTTGATGCGTCATTGCGGGGTTGAGTTTATCCCGGGAACTTTTGAGTACCGTACGGAGTATACTCCGGCTGTTTTGAACCTTAATATCTGTTCTATCAATGCACTAATCGGTGATGAGATTCAAAAACCTGAGATCGTCAAGATACTGAATGCGCTCGGCTTCGAAGTGGTTAAGTCACAAGATGACAGCCTTCTGGTTCATCCGCCGAGATTCAGACATGACATCGTCAATGAACAGGATGTCGTGGAAGAGGTTGTCCGTATGGTCGGTATTGATAATATCAATGCTAAACCTCTGGAGTTTATGGAAAACAGCAATGAGAACGAGGCACTGCGTGCACACCGTCTGAAGCGCGATCTTCGCCAAAAAGCTGCTGCAGTGGGCTTCTTTGAAACGGTCTCTTACCTCTTTGCTGAGCGCAAGACGGTTGAGTCCTACGGGTTTAGCGCAACTGAAACCGAGATGGAACTGATCAACCCGATCGTCGACACGATGGACACCCTTCGTCCTACGATGCATGTAGCCCATATCGAATCGGCCAGCCGCAATATCAAACTGGGCCAAAAACGTGTACCGATGTTTGAGTACGGAACCATCTTTGACCCCCAAAGAGGGGAACGTGTTGTCATGTCATTTATCTATTCGGGTGATATGGAGAGTGCCAAGGTCAGCAATC
>JBFEYF010000172.1:0-4523 GCA_041562295.1 Sulfurimonadaceae bacterium | reverse complement strand
GGCATAACGGCTCTCCATGTTAAAACGGTTTTTCAAATTGGCAAGCTCCAAAAGTGCCGAGGCATTGGCATGGTGGTCAGCCCCGGTAGCAGCCAAAGCGGCGTAAAAAAGTGTCTGGGAGTCTCTTTGCTTATGTTCATCTATCAGGCGGTTATAGAGGGTAAATGATTGTTCAAACTGCATCAGGTAGATATTGCTTAACGCCAGTGCCTGCATAATGCCTATGATGTTCTTGCTCTCCACGATCATCTGTCTTTGCAGCTTGAGTGCCAGGTCATAAAGATGGCCGGTGATAAAGGTGTACTCGATAAAGAGCTTTTGGGTGATATGTGAGCCGTAGAAGAGGTCATTAAGCGTCAGGTGAAGGTTCTTGATATATTTGAGGCTCTCAATGGTGAAATCCTTGTTATCAAGCTCTCTGAAGTTTGAGTGTATATAGAGCATATGGGCCAGGACATCACGGGGGGCTATATGGGTAAGATCCGCCGAAAAACGCTTTTCAAGATCGGTACGCCCCAGTTTTTTTGCAGTGACGACCATGAGGGCATTTTGCATACTGCTTTGGATCTTTTGTTCTTCGGACCAGTTGACGACACTGGGATAGTTCCTGTCGGCAAAGGAGAAGAGTGCTTTGACAAAAGCGATATCCGCCGTCTCGATCTCTTTATCCAGGTTCTCTTTAAAGAGCTGTTTTTGTTTGAGGTTCTCTTTGCCGATCAGTTTACCGCTGAGTGTTGCCAAAATCCCCGCCATGTAGTTTTTCGCATCGAGGTTGTAGCTTCGTGTAAAGTAGATATTGGCATCTTTGAGATTACCCAGTTTCGCATAGGTTAAGGCGAGGTTATAGTTAAGTATAGAGTGCTTGGGATAGCTTTTGACGACCGTTTCGAGTTTGTTCAAAGCCGTATGGAGTTTTTTGTTGAGAGCGTCATTGATCGCCTCTGCAATAATGCTGTTGACTTTTGAGTAGTGTGTCCCCTTTGAGAGATAGGTCTGGGCCGATTCGATATCATCGATATAGATATTGGCGCTTCCTTTTTTGATAAAGCCCAGTGTATGGGCCGCATCAAAGATCTTATAGGGGGCAAAATGGAGCAGGATTGCCAGATCGGTCATGTCATCGTAGGCGTCCTGCCGCTTATACTCCTGTTGCAGCTTCTTAAGATCAAAACGGTCGGGATGCAGCGTGACTTTGAGCGGATAGATGGTTGTATAATCTTTTTCGTTTTTATCATAGAGCGACTTATAGATCGTGCTCGCCTCCTGCGGCAGACCCATCTTCATATAGACATGGGCCAGGGCCAGGGAGTTTTTAACAGGGGCATACCCGCCCTCAAGTGCTTTAAGAAGCATCTTCTTGGCCAATTCCAGGTTGCCTAAACGGGCATAGAGCATTCCCAAAGATGCCAGGTCGTCATCACTGATGGCACGTTCCAAATAGGTAATAGACTGCAGCGGGTCATTCATCGCAAAGGCAAGTTTTGCCCGCATATAGTCCTGCTCCTCTTTAAAAAAGCCGCTTGTCTGATGCTCCAAGCTCGAGAGTGCTTCAAGATGATGGTCGCGATAGTAGTTGATCAGCCCCTGATAGTAGGAAAAAAGCGGTGAGTGGTTCTCATTGACCAGACTGGCATCCGCAAGATCGATATAGTAGTCAAAAAGCTCTTTGTTCCCAAGCTTCAAAGCAGATATCGCGGCATTGATAGCCGATACGCAAACCCGGTCGTTTTGTTCGATGGCCTTTTTAAATGCGGCGATCGCCTGTTCAAACTGCTTGTTTTTCATACGGGCAACGCCGAGGTTGTAGTGTGAGATTGATTCTGAGTGAAGCGCGATCTGTTTAAAGAGATAGAGCGCCTCTTTTTTATTCCCCTGGGCGTAAAGCAGATTCGCTTTTTTGATCATCACTTCAAGCTGGGACGGGGGGATCACTTTTTTACGTTCCAGACTCTCTTGTAGCTCTTCGGTGATAGGCTCCTCTTGCACGTAGACAGTCTCGTCTGAAGAACTCATGATAAGGATCAGCAGTAATAGGATAAAAAAACCTCCCGCAGCAGCGGCGATGATTATCATCTTCTTCTTTTTATCCTGGTCTGAATGATCCTCTTCAAGGGTGACTTCCTCTTCGTCGGTCACTTCCAGACCGGCGACGGCATCCTCCTCCTCGATGATATTGAGTTCTTCTTCAGCCATTAGAGGTAACTTTGTAGGACGTCAGGGATGGTGACAGAACCATCTTCATTTTGAAAGTTTTCCATGATTGCCACGATGGTGCGGCCCACTGCCATGCTTGAACCGTTGAGTGTATGGACAAAGTGGTTTTTCTTATCCTCTTTGTAGCGGATCTTGGCGCGTCTTGCCTGGAATTCACGGGTATTGGAGATCGAAGAGATCTCGCGGTAGGCGTTTTGGCCCGGCAGCCACACTTCGATATCGACGGTTTTCGCCGCAGAAAAGCCCAGGTCTCCTCCGCACAGCATCACAAGACGGTGGTGCAGTCCCAAAGATGTCAGAAGATCAGAGGCACAGTTGACCATCTCGTCAAAGACATTGTCCGACGCATCCGGATGGGAGATCGCAACCAGTTCTACCTTTTGAAACTGGTGCTGACGGATGATACCGCGTGTATCACGTCCCGCGGAACCCGCCTCTTTTCTAAAGCAGGGAGTATGTCCTGTCAGTTTGATCGGAAGCTGATCTTTTGTCAGGATCTCATCGGCAAAAAGATTGGTCAAAGGCACTTCAGCCGTAGGGATCAGGTAAAGCTCTTCATCGCTCATCTTGTAAAGATCCTCTTCGAACTTGGGAAGCTGACCCGTACCTCTAAGGGCATCGGCGTTAACGATATAGGGAACACTCACCTCTTCGAAACCGCGTCGGCGGTTGAAGTCGAGCATATAGTTGATCAGTGCACGCTCTAAAAGAGCCCCTTCGTTTTGCAACACACTGAACCGGCTTTTGGCCAGTTTCACACCGCGTTCGAAGTCGATCCACTGGGTGGACTCGGCCAGTTCCCAGTGCTCTTTGGGCTCAAAAGCAAATGCCGGTTTGTCTCCGACGACGGAGAGCTCGACATTGTCATTCTCATCTTCCCCCTCGGGTACACTCTCATCAGGGATATTGGGTACTGCCATCGCGGCAGTCGTAAGTGCCTCATCCGCCTGGCGCTGGATCTCGGCCAATTCGGTCAGTTTCTCTTTATTGGCATCGACTTTGGCTTTGAGTTCGGCAATATCTTTGCCCTCTTTTTTATAGACACCGAAGAGTTTACTCATGGCATTTTGGTCTGCCTGTGCGGCTTCGAAGTTTGATTTGGCAAGTTTAAGTGCCGTGTTGAGTTTTTGAAGTTCTTCCAAAAGGGCGGTATCGACCCCTTTTTTTTGAAGTTTGGCGGCCATCGTTTCAAAATCGCTGGCCAACATCTTTAAATCGATCATCGTTGAAAAATCCTACTGTTTAGTCGCTTCTTATGATTATCTTATCGCAAAGCAATTTTTGTTCACAATTATAGCCAAAAGAGCTTAGGCATCCGATGCACTCCATGTTCATATAATATTCATATTCATTTGATAAAGTTCCGCCGTGATAACAGTAAAGGAAAATGTATGATTAAACGTTTGGTACTAGCAGCCCTGTTAATGTCCGGATTTACAGAGGCTCTTTTGGCTGAAGAGAACCAGCACGGTTCTAAAATGTATATGGTAGTCAAAGCGCTTTTCACAACGGGTGAAAAGGTAGAACACGATGCTACAACGACACTGGAAAGTGATTCAGGGCACGGTTTCGGTGTTGACTTCGGATATAAAGTGACACATAATGTTGCGGTAGAGTTTGATTTCTCTTATGATGAGAATGACGTAACAGTTGATGACGGTACAACACCGTTTGTTGTAGAGGGTACCTATTATACCTATGCAGCAGATGTGACCTACACACACCACATGACAAAAAGCCTGGGCCTTATGGCAAAAGTCGGTTACGAGCTTGAACAAGAAGAACTCGAAGGTACGCACACTAACGAAACCGGTCTAGTGTACGGTGTCGCATTGGAGTATGTGGTCAGCAAACATTACGAAGTGGTGGCAGAATATGAAGCTTCTACTATCGAATCTCCACGCGGTCACAGCATCTTTTTAGGTGTAAAACGCAATTTCTAAAACTTTTTGTACCCAAAGGCTGTCGGCCTTTGGAGATACCGCTTTTACAGCTCTTTAATAGTTGCCAGATCTGTTTTCATTTCTATTTTTATTTGACCCATTCAAACCTTTTCAAAAAGTTCCCCGAGCAATTTTCGTTACAATTACGCTATTCATACAGGAGAGACTCTGCCTGTCGTAAAAGAGTAAAAAGCTGTAGAGAGGAAGCCGATTGAAGTTACTGGTCGTAGAAGATGATCCCAATATCCTCTCGTTTCTCGAAAAAGGGCTTAAGGAAGCGGGCTATATTGTAGACACCGCTGCAGATGGGGAAGACGGTCTGTATCTTGCGGCAACCAACCGTTACGATCTTCTCATCCTTGATGT
>JBFEYF010000171.1:0-4531 GCA_041562295.1 Sulfurimonadaceae bacterium | reverse complement strand
TCAGCCAGGCTTTTTGCTTTTTCAAAAAGCGTCTGCATCGAACTTTGCTTCTCTACGGCTACCACAACCACAGGGTTTTTGCGGTCTGTTTTGTACTGTACCAGATCAACAACCTGGCTATCCAAAGCCTGAAGCTTGGATAAAAGTTCGTCATCTTCCAGTACCTGGGGTGCTGGGTTTTGTGTGATACCTACGGTACAGTCGATACCCAGTTTCCCGCCGACGAGGCTTTCAGGTGATGCGTGATCGAGCGCATCACAGATCCCTTCAGTGATCAATAACCTTTTGGGCTCGATACGGTCAAGGACATAATCACTGATACCGCGGTAGTTGGTCAAACGTGCCGCGTCATCATTGACAAAGATAGCATGCTTGACAAAACTCATCTGCCCCTGACCCCAGAACGTATGCATAAACTGCTTGGCATGCCCTTTATAAAGCGGAAGCATCTTAGCCAGAATCAGGTTATGAAATACCCCGTTTTCCGGCATATGGTAATCGATCAGATCCGGTGCCGCCGTTTTAAGAAGCGGCAGGAAGATACGTTCGGTCGCCCAGCCCATATATTTATCTTCGATAGGCGGCTTGCCTACAACCGTCGCCAGATAAACCGGATTTTTCTTACGGGTAATGGCACTCACTTCCATAACAGGATAGTGCTCTTCCAGTGTGTAGTAGCCGGTATGGTCTCCGAAGGGTCCTTCCAGCTGCAGTTCTGTAGGATCGACCCACCCTTCGATGACATAGTCCACATCTTCAGGTACCCAAATCGGTGTCGTTTTACACTCTACCGTAATAGCGGGCTTGCCCTTGATAAACCCGTAAAGCAGCAGTTCATTGACACCGTAAGGAAGCGGTGCCGTAGCACACCAGGTGTACAGCGGATCCCCGCCGATAGCCACAGAGACAGGCATCTTTTTACCGGCACGCTGATACTGGTCAAAAAAGTGCGAGGCATCTTTATGGATCTGCCAGTGCATTCCAAGACGATTCTTATCATAAACCTGCAGGCGGTACATCCCGAGATTGACCATATCACCCTCAAGACTTTGGGTATAGACCTGCCCCATCGTGATAAACGGACCGCCGTCTTCAGGCCAGGTCGTGAGCACCGGCAGATCATATAGGTTGACATCATCACCCTTGGTAATGACCTGGTGGCATAATGCCCCTTTGTGACGGTGTTTTTTAGGGAAGACTTTTTTCAAAGACATCAACCGTGAGGCAAAAGAGAGTTTCTCCCTGATCCCTTCAGGCGGTTTAAGGTGTATCAGCTCCTCGATTTCAGAAGCTACCGCTTCGATATCTTTGCCAAAAAGCAGTTTCGTTCGGTTGTACGAACCGAAGATATTCATCAATACCGGTTCTTTAAACTCTTTGCCCTTTGTTTTGTCTACCGGATGTGTGAAAAGCAGCGCTTTACCGTCCACTTTTTTCACTTCGAGATAGGCTATATGGGGAATCTCAAGATTGATATCAAGAGGTTCGTCAATAACCTTCAGCTCGTTATGGTCTTTAAGCAGTTGAATTACTGATTGCATCGTTACTCTTTAAAGGCGATCTCTTCAGCCTGTGCCAAAAGTTCTTTGGCACCCTGTGCGATCAGCTCATCGGCCATAGCGGCTCCGGCACTTTGATACTCGTCACTTTTAACGACTTTGGTCTGGCGCATCAGATCGCGGCCGTTGGGAAGGCCCAATACCGACTTGACCAGGATATCGCTGTTTTCCAAAACCGTTGCAGAGATACCGATAGGCACCTGGCATCCCCCTTCCAGTCGTCCTACGAAATCGCGCTCGATCGTCACCTCTTTTTGGGCATCTTCGTCATTAAGCTTGGAGACCAGATCCACCACGAAAGGATCGGTAACGGTCTGAATAGCCAAAGCACCCTGCCCCATGGCCGGAATCGAAAAAAGAATCTCTATCGGTGTGATATGCTTGACAGAATCCTGCAGTCCCAGTCGGTTGATCCCCGCTGCTGCCAAGATGATCGCATCGAACTCACCGTCTTTGAGCTTTTGGATACGCGTGTCTACGTTACCGCGCAGATCTTTGATCACAAGATCCGGTCGCGCGGCCAAAAGGTTCATACGGCGGCGAAGCGATGTCGTACCCACGACGGCACCTTTAGGCAGGTCATCCAGGTTTTCATACTTTTCACTCAAAAGGGCATCTCTGACATCCTGACGCTTCGTTATCGCTGAAAGCTGCAGACCTTCAGGAAGCTCTGTCGGTACATCTTTCATACTGTGTACGGCGATCTGTGCTTCACCTCTGAGCATCACTTCATCGATCTCTTTGGTAAACAGACCCTTACCCCCTACCAGGGCTAATGGCGTATCAAGGATCTTGTCCCCTTTGGTTACGATGATCTTCAGTTCAATCTCCAAAGAGCTGTCTAGTTTTTCAAGCTCATCTTTAATATGGTTGGATTGCCACAGTGCCAGTTTACTGCCGCGTGTTGCGATAACTAGTTTTTTCATTATTGTCCTTCTCTTTAACGTGCTTTTTTATAACGTATTCTGTTTGGATCTTTTTTGCCGTCAAAAAAGAGTGTCGGTGTGGAGTTGACAAGCATCTCGGATTGGATTCTGCTGTCTTCCTGGATATGGCGCAATACTTCGATCGTATTGATATCTGCCATTGTCAAGTCCGTGTCTAAAGCTTCATTAAACTCTTCCAAGATCTTTTTCTCATTGGTCTCACGTACCGTAAAGGCGTCTTTTTCAGCCGTATAGGTTCTGTAAACCACATCCTTGATCCCTTTTTTCTCAGCAGCGACCATACACTTGACGATCGTCTTCGCTGCAGGGTGCATGCTTAACGGGAAGTGATACATATAGAGTGCGAACTTATCAGGGTTCGCCTTGGTATCCTTGATCAGCTGCGGGATCAGACGGGTACAAAACGGACATAACGGGTCAGAAAAGACAGCCAGTTTATGACGGGCATTCTCATTTCCGTAGATCAGGTTCTCTTTACGGTAAAAACTTGCCTTAAACTCCGGAGAGACGGAAGCTTTGAGGGATTCACCCGACTTTACATCCAACAGGTCCGGTGCGATAAGGGCACCGTCTGAAAAGAGGATATCCTGCGTCTTGACCTCTTTAAAGCCCGCTTTTTGTTTTACCTTAGCCGCAATGTCGATAATATAGACCTTCCATCCCTTATGTCCGGTAACATCAAAGCTTTGGCGGACGCTGACCTTGTCCAAAGTGACCACAGGGTTTTTGCTTAGCTGACCTTTGACAAAACGGATAATATTATCCTCCGTAGATGCAAACAGCGTGCTACTTACGATCGCTGTTATGCTCAATAATCTCAACATCAATGACATCATCATCTCCTTTTTTAGTTTCACTGTAACCGGAAGGTTCATTGGGAACCCGTACTCTGCTTAAAATCAGATTTTTCAAATACCCCAGCTGAAAGACGATACCGACCGTATCGGTAATAAATCCGGGCAGCACCAAAAGCAGTGCCCCGATAAAAGAGAGCAGGTTCCCTTTGATCAGCTCTTTAGGTGTAAGCTGCTGGCTCATCAGGGCCATCATACTCTGCATCAATACCGCCTTGAAGTTCATGATGATCACCACACCCACAAGTGCGGTCAAGACGATCTCCAAGAAGGTATTCAGTGCACCGAAATAACCTCCAAGCTGAATCGTAACCCACGCTTCTATAACGATAAATACAATAATCAGCCATCGCATCAGGAGGCTCCTTTAGTTTTCTTGCATAAGTGATTGTAACTGCTGCAGGACTTCATCTTTAGGCACAGAGATCTTGGTATCGCTGCTGCGGTCCAGGATATCCACACTTCCTTCTGCCAAAGATTTTCCCACAATTACCGTATAAGGGAAGCCTATCAGCTCCGCATCTTTGATCTTAAATCCGAAACGCTCTTTTCGGTCATCGATTATAGTGGAAATATTGTTAACTTTCAGTTGTTCATAAAGCGCTTCACCGAAAGCGAGCTGATCCTCTTTTTTGATATCAGAAACCATCACATTGACCTGGTACGGTGCCGTCGAAAGTGTCCACTTACACCCTTTCTCATCATGGTGCTGTTCCACTACGGCGGCGACCAAACGGCTTACACCCAGACCGTAGGTTCCCATAACCATATCCTGCTGCTTGCCGTTTTCATCCAGGAAAGTTGCTTTTAGCGGTGCCGAATAGGTCGTACCCAGCTGAAAGATATGTCCGCACTCGATTCCCTTGGTATACTGCATCGCAGATCCGCAGTGGGGACATGTGTCACCCTCTCTGACCGTTGCGATATCAAAGAAAAAGGGTTCTTTGACAGCAGCCATATCAAAACCGGTCAGATGGTAATCTGCTTCGTTCGCACCGCAGATAAGATCCTTGGCTCCTTCAAGTTCACTGTCGTAGACAACTTTAAGCTCTTCGAACGCTTTGGGTCCGATATACCCCGGGATAAGACCCGCTTTAAGTAAGCTCTCCTCATCCGCATCGGCGATATCATTGGCTCCGATGCTGTTGGCCGCCTTGACCTCCTGAAGCTC